>JAGLIP010000125.1 GCA_023142905.1 Candidatus Aenigmatarchaeota archaeon
ATTCTTTTCCTCTACTTCTGCAACTGCCCTGACATTCACTTTCCCGCGGCCTGATCTGTATGCTGAAATTATGCCTGAGCGCCCGCAAATCCTTCCCGCTGTCGGGAAATCAGGGCCTTTTACAATGCCTACAAGCTCATCAGCAGTTGTTTCGGGATTGTCTATAATCATAACAGTTGCGTCGATAATCTCGCGCAAATTATGCGGCGGTATCTTTGTTGCCATGCCAACTGCAATGCCTTCAGACCCGTTTATCAAAAGATTAGGTATCATCGAAGGAAGAACAACCGGCTCTTTTAGGGAATCATCAAAATTAGGAGAAAAATTAACCGTCTCCATCTCAATGTCTTTTAGCATCTCTTCTGCGATTTTTTCCATCCTAACTTCCGTATAACGCATAGCAGCTGCAGAGTCGCCGTCAATGGAACCAAAATTACCGTGACCATCAACTAGCGTATGATTTAAAGAGAATTTCTGCGCCATCCTAACTATTGTATCGTAAACAGCAGTATCGCCGTGCGGGTGGTATTTACCCAAAACCTCACCAACTACTCTTGCAGACTTTTTGTGCGGCTTGTTTGAAGCAAGCCCAAGCTCATGCATTGCAAACAATACTCGCCTGTGTACCGGCTTTAATCCATCGCGCACATCAGGAAGCGCTCTTCCAACAATAACACTCATGGAATAGTCAAGATATGCCTTTTTCATTTCACGAGAAATGGCTACCGGCAGAATCTGGGAAGTTGTTTTAGGTGCATACTCTTCCTCTTTTCCGGTTGCATCCTTTTTGGCATCGTTTTTGTCTTCATCCATTTAAATCACTTAATAATCATACATCTAAATTAACAACATTCTTTGCGTTTTCCTCGATGAATTTTCGCCTCGGCTCAACAGCATCGCCCATAAGCGTACTGAATGTCTGGTCTGCCTCAATTACATCTTCGATTGTAATTTGCTTTAGCGTTCTTGATTCGGGAGCCATAGTAGTATCCCAAAGCTGTTTTGGGTCCATCTCGCCCAACCCTTTATATCTCTGTATGGTTACGCCCTGCCCGCCAACTTCTTCAAGCTTCGCATGCTTCTCTTCATCAGAATAAACATAATGCACTGCCTTTCCTTTCTGTATTTTGTATAATGGCGGCTGCGCAAGATATACATGCCCGCCCTCTATAAGTTCTAGCATATATCTGAAAAAGAAAGTAAGTAAAAGTGTGCTTATATGCGCGCCGTCAACATCAGCATCCGTCATGATTATTATCTTATGATATCGTGCTTTCTCCATTGTAAACTGCTCTGAAATTCCTGTACCGATAGCAGTTACAAGTGCTCTAATCTCCTCATTCTGTATCATTTTGGTAATCGCTGCTTTTTCCACATTAAGTATTTTTCCGCGCAAAGGAAGTATTGCCTGAGTGTCACGCACACGACCCTGCTTTGCTGAACCGCCTGCCGAATCCCCCTCAACAATAAATAGCTCGCATTTTGAAGCGTCTTTCTCAGAACAGTCCGCAAGCTTTCCTGGAAGCGTTGTTGATTCAAGCGCACTTTTACGCCTGACAAGCTCCCTTGCCTTTTGCGCTGCAATGCGCGCAGTTGCAGCAGAAGTTATCTTCCCCACAATTGTCTTTGCAACTGTTGGGTTTTCCTCGTAAAATTCAGAAAGTTTCAAAGACATAGCAGACTCTACAATACCCTTAATATCTGCATTTCCAAGCTTTGTCTTGGTTTGTCCCTCGAACTGCGGCTGGGGGATTTTTAAGCTCGCAACAGCAGTCAAACCCTCGCGCATGTCCTGTCCCGTTATATCAACAGAATCTTTCAAAAGCTTATTTTTCTTTATGTAAGTATTTGTGACTTTAGTAAGCGCTGCCTTGAAACCGGATACATGGGTTCCACCCTCAATTGTATTTATGTTATTCACAAAAGAAATAAGAGTCTCTGTGTAGCCCGTAGTATATTGCATGGCAATCTCCATTTCAATATTGTTGTCTTTAGACTCAAGATAAATAGGCTTTTCATGAAGCGAAGTTCTTGTTTTATTCAAATCACAAATCAACGACTCAATACCCCCCTCAAAGCAATATTCTTTTTTAATGCCGCTTCTCTTGTCTTCAAAATCAAGAGCAAGACCTTTATTCAGATATGCAAGCTCTTTTATCCGAGGAATTAGCGTATCGCTGTCAAAAATAATTTCATCGAAAATTTCTGCATCAGGGAAAAATGTAACTTTAGTGCCCGTTGTGTCTGTATCGCCAATAACTTTAAGCTCTGTTGCCTTATCCCCTCTCGAGTATTTTTGATGATGTATTTTACCATCCCGTTTTATTTCAAGTTCAACCCATTCGGATAATGCGTTTACAACAGAAACACCAACACCGTGGAGCCCGCCAGACACTTTATATGTGCTGTTGTCGAACTTCCCGCCCGCATGAAGCTTAGTCATCACAATCTCAATTGCAGGCACTTTGTATTTTGTGTGCATCCCAACAGGAATTCCTCTCCCGTTATCAATCACAGTAACAGAGCCATCAGTATTAACAGAAATGCTTATCTTCGTGCAAAACCCTGCAAGCGCCTCATCAATACTATTATCAAGAACTTCCCACACAAGATGATGAAGCCCCCTTTTTCCCGTGCCCCCGATATACATCGCAGGCCGTTTGCGCACAGCTGATAAGCCTTCAAGAACTTTTATCTGATCTGCGCCATAGTCTTTTTCTGCCATATAATTCACTTTTTCGTATAAATATTATCGATAATATTATATCTTAAAAATACCAATCGCTCAATTAATCAGTTTTATAAAATTTGCTATTTTTTATTGCGTATAAATTATAAATCCGCAACAATAAAAAAGCTTGAAATCCACCAACACACACACCAAAATTTCATGATTCTTTTAAAGAACAAAAATATGTCCAAAAACGCAAATAGATGTGTTATTCCACCCCTAAAAACCTATACTATTTTTTAGTCATATATGTTTATATAGGTTTGGTGCTGTTTGGTCAAAAAAGGCGTTTTATTAAAAAACGAAATTTCGCATGAAACACAATGAATTACCCAATCGCAGCAA
>JAGLIP010000126.1 GCA_023142905.1 Candidatus Aenigmatarchaeota archaeon
TGAAGGAAGCAGGGCAGCAGCTGAAGCTGTTGTTTTATGCAGGCCGGCATTAACTGTTGCATATCCTATAACCCCTCAAACCCATATTGTGGAGGATTTAGCGAAATTCATAGCAGACGGAAAGCTTAAGGCCGAGCATATGGAAGTAGAATCCGAATTCTCAGCAATATCTGCTGTTGTAGGCGGCTCTGCCACAGGCGTAAGGACATTTACCGCCACAAGTTCTCAAGGGTTGGCATTGATGCACGAAGTTCTTTTTGCAGCATCAGGCATGCGGCTTCCGATTGTCATGCAGGTCGTAAACAGGGCATTGTCTGCACCTATTAATATCTGGAATGACTGGCAGGACTCAATTTCAGCTAGAGATTCCGGATGGCTTCAATTATATTGCGAAACGGCACAGGAAGTAGTGGACACAACAATACAGGCTTACAAGATTGCAGAAGACAAAGGTGTTCTTTTGCCTGTAATGGTCTGCATGGATGGGTTTTTCATTACGCATACTTTAGAGCCGGTTGAGATTCCGAAACAATCAACCGTTGATAAATTCCTTCCTTCATACAAGTCGACACATGCATATCTTGACCCCGAAAAACCAATGACCCAAGGGCCTTTTGCGTTTCCAAAACCATACATGGAATTAAGAAAACAGCTTTCAGATGCTATTGATGACTCAGATAAAATTGTAAAGAAAGTCCATGATAGGTTTGCAAAATCATTTGGACACAGTTATGGAAACGGGCTTGTTGATGAGTATAAAAACAAAGGCAAAAAAACTGCAATAATTACTATGGGCACTCTGGCAGGAACTGTGAGAGAAGCAGTTGATGCACGGGATGATATTTCACTTGTAAGGATTCGGTCATTCAGGCCATTCCCAAAAAAGGATTTAAAAAAAGCACTTGAAAAGGTCGATACAGTAATTATTTTAGAGAAAAACATAGCTTTAGGAACGGGTGCGGGAGCGCTATATGATGAAGTAAGAAGCACACTTTATGATGAAAAAACTAAAAAGAAAATCTTGGGTGTGGTATGTGGCATAGGCGGGTCTGAAGTAACTGTTGATGATGTTAAAAATATTGCAGAAATCTCAAAAAAGAAAAAAGACGGCGAAGTATGGTGGCTGATGAAATAAGGTAATTATTATGAAAAAAGACGATTTAATTGCACCGGGACATAGGACATGCGCAGGCTGCGGGCCTGCGATAGCGACACGCATGATGCTTAGAGCCACAGGCCCAAATGTTGTTTTGTGCCAGTCAACAGGCTGTATGGAAGTCACAACAACACAATATCCTACAACATCATGGAAAGTGCCATGGATTCATGTTTTGTTTGAAAACGCGTGTTCAGTTGCAGCAGGCGTAAGAGAAGCATTAAATCACCAGGGAAAAGAGGATGTCAAGGTAATCGCATTTGGCGGAGACGGCGGCATGGCAGACATAGGATTTAGGGCAATGTCAGGGCTTTTTGAGCGCGGGCATGATGTCTTAGTTGTAATTTATGATAATGAGGCTTACATGAACACAGGAATACAGAGAAGCGCATCAACTCCATGGCACGCAGCAACCACAACAACGCCTGCAGGACGATTAAGCAAAGGCAAAGAACAGTGGAAAAAAGACATGGTTGCAATTGCAGTTGCGCATCATGTTCCGTATGCAGCAACAGCATCCATTGCATTTCCATTTGATTTGGAAAAGAAAATCAAAAAAGCTCTTGAGATTAAAGGCCCTAAATTTTTGCACATACATACTCCCTGTCCTGTTGGCTGGTATTATGCTTCTGAAAAGACAGTTGAGGTTGCAAAGCTTGCGGTTGATTCTAAAATGTGGGCGCTTTATGAGGTTGAAAACGGTGTTAAAAAACTTACATATAAGCCAAAAGGAACGCCTGTGTCAGACTATATGAAATTGCAGAAACGATTCAGGCACTTGTCAGAAGATGATATCAAAGAATACCAGAAGCGCGTTGATGAAAATTTTGATAAGAAGTTTGGCGAAATCAAATAGTCTGGTTTATTTTTTCCCCGTTTTCTCAATATATTTTCTCATCCCGTCTTTTGAAATCATCCAGTTTCTGCTGATTTTGACAGCACCAATTTTTCCTTGTCTTGCAAGCAGGCTTAAATATTCCTGGCTGTATGGCGTGCCTTTAGCCACATCTAAAAGCGTCATGAGTTTATTATTTTTCTCAGCAGGCTCAAGGGCTTCAAGATACAAGTCGAGCGAGCGCTCAACAGAGCAGGCAATAAAATTCACAAACGGCTTTTTAACCCCTAAATCTGCTTTTTTCAGGCAATCATAATTCCGATAGAAGTGTTCGGGCATAATATCCGAAGAAATGTATTAAAAACAGCAATTGCTCTTTTGATAGCTATTTCTTTTTTAGTTGTGGGTTTTTAGGAACAATTAGTGCCATTATAAGATAAATAATAAGTCCGGTACCCATACTTCCAAGCGTCAAAAACACCCACAAAAGCCGAACAATTGTAGGATCCACATCAAAATATTCCGCCAATCCGCCGCATACACCGGATATCATTACCTCGTCTTTTGAACGATAAAGTCGTTTTTTTGGTGCCATACAAATAATTGGTTTTTAATATTTATATTTAAGTGCCTTAAATCTACTATGAAACAAATTATCGTAACTGCCGCAATAACAGAAAATGACGGAAAATATTTGATATCCCAACGCCTGCCCGATTGCAAAAACCCACCATTAAAATGGGAATTTCCGGGCGGTAAAATAGAGTTTGGCGAAGATGCACGCGACTGCTTAACACGCGAAATAAAAGAAGAGCTTGGTATTGAAATTTCTGTTGGCAAAATATTTGAAGTCACATCGCATGTATTAAATGACACACACATAATACTTCTTTTCTTTAAATGCTCGCTTGTCTCCGGTGTGCCCCAAAAGCTTGGCGTCAACGACTTTGCATGGGTTACAAAAGAAGAACTTGAAAGCTATGACTATATCAATGAGTCTGATAAAAAAGTTGTTGAAAAGATAATAAATTACCCAATCGCAGCAAGC
>JAGLIP010000127.1 GCA_023142905.1 Candidatus Aenigmatarchaeota archaeon
TTTCTTTTCCGCTTATTTTTAAGGGCATGAAAACGAACATAATCAAGCTCAACTGCAACGCAGTTAGGCTTTTTCCCCTCAATTGCTTTTTTTACTTTACTAAGGCTTTCTTTTGCAATATGGGATGTGCCCACAAGATAGATTGTCATACATACCAATTAGAAATTAATTATAAAACACTACTCTAAAAAATACTTTAACGCGTCATCAATGGTTTCAACCTCAATAACCATTATGCCTGTTTCAACAGATACATCAATCACATATGGAGTAAATTCCGGCTGGCAGTAATTGTATACCCCCCATGTATGGCAAAATTCTGAGTCAGTATAATTTACTTCTTTTGAAGCCCCTGCAGGCACAAGAAACACCGAAGCCCCTGCATCTTTTGCAGCTGTTGCCTTTTCAATGACTTTACCCGCAGGACCGATTGTCCCGTCATGATTTACGGTTCCGGTCATCATCGCATCTGTACTGACAGTTACATTTCTTATTGCCGCAATTGTAGCAACAGTAAATGCAGCACCGGCGCTTGGGCCTTCAAGTGTTGACGCATCAGCGTAAATATCATAATTCAAATCAATTGTATCTGCCTTGACTCCTTCATGCTCTTGTGCAACAAAAGCCGCCATTCTTATGGACTGCTGGGTATTATCTGCCACAAGCACATTGTTAAGATTTGCTGTTATTTTACCAGTACCTTGTTTTGCAGTAACAATCACATGTGCAGAAACCCCTGTATTATTTCGCATGACTGCCGGAAGAAACATCACAGCCCCTCCCGAATCCATATAGGCAACTCTCCCAAAATCAAATTGCTCAAATAACGGCACATTAATTACTGCAGGCACTGTCTTTTCGCCAAAAAGAACAGACCCTATAAAAATACCGAAAGCAAGCGCAGAAACAACTGCAAGCACTAAAATGCGTTTACCAAAAATATGTTCTTTTGTCATGCACTAAAATTGTTGTTTCATCTATAATAAGATATCTAAAAAAATCATGAAATTTTTATGCTGTTGGCGGATTTCAAGCTTTTTTATTACTGTAGGTCCATACTTTATACACAATAAAAAAAGCGGCAGGAAACAATCCCGGATGGACATGCCTTTTAAGATAAGAAAGCCAACCTACCTCGTTTCTGGAACCTTAAAGCATCAACAATGTACCTTATGGCTGCTCCGATCAAGGCCTGACCAGATTCAACACATAATCAATCTTCAAGGACAGAAAGTCACTGTTCAGAAAGCCCCCTTAGAGCCTCAAAAAACAATGCCTCTCCGAAATCTTCAACTCCCATATAGACGATTTTGGGTTACAGAACACGCCTAGTGCCCCAGCCTATTCCTGCCAGAGTGTATTAGAAGTGCATAATTTTTAAATGTTCTTCGAAAATCAGCGATATTTCGCAAAATTATATATATCCTTAAAGACCAAATAATTGTTATGGTACATCACGAGCACGAAGACGAGCACGAAGAACATCACTACCCCGCACATAAAAACGATGAAGATCTTCCGGAAGCAAAACTCGCAATTTTCTGGGTTTTCGGTAGTATCGCAATTCTTGCAGGCTCATGGATTGCAGGACACATGGAATGGGTTTTAGGAACAAGTAGCGCATCATACTATGGCGGCATTCTTGTGGCTTTTCTTTTGATTCTTTTCGGCGGCATTGCATGGATTGGCGTCGCTGTCGGCGTAGCGCAGCAGAAATAACACAGTTTGCCTCGCCAACAAGGAATAAAATATTATAACTTCTTTAGAATTAAATAAAAATTAATACAAAAACTAAAAAAAATCATCCCAAAAGGCTCATGTCAATATCGATATTGTCAAGGTCTTCGGTTCCAACAACATCATCAACGGAATCAACATTAGATAAATCGTCATTTAGCTGCCGGGTCTCCGGTGTCGTATCTTCAGCTGGTATTTTATCTTCGCCACCATAGTTATCTTCTTCAACACAACCCGAAATAACTACAACCAAAACAAGTAAAATCATCAATTTTTTAAACATTGCCATACCCCCAACATAATAATTATACCTAATAATACTTCTGTATCTCCCTTATATAGTTATTGGTCAACTGGCTCTGTAGAAAACACATATAAGTAGCATCCCCCAAACTTGTTAATTGATAAAAACGATAACAAGGAATGGAGATAACAATGAATGGGGGGAGCAAGTATATAATACTTTGCAGGCTTTGCCTGCAATCGTGCAGGCAGGCAAGAATACGAAAGTATTCCTGCAAAAAATCAAAGCATGCATATACACAACATCAGTTAATAACAATATATGCTCTGATGAAGTACACTAAATCACATTACAGAAACATAATTGATCTTCTTGAAGTGATGCCTGAAATAAGGCATGCAATTGGTTTTGGTGAACTCCCCCACTTCACAACAACACAAAAATTCATCCAAAGGTTTGGCGACGGACGAATAGACAGATTGATATCTGTACAAACAAAGCACATACACGAGGCTGTTCTAGGCATAGACGCGTCTGGTTTTTCTTCTGATTATGCATCTGTGTATTACACACTTAGAATCAAGGGCAAAATAAGCATTAAGAAGCATGTGAAAAACACAATCTGTATTGATACATTCAGGCAGATGATTGTATCTTCGATTGTTTCAATCGGTCCTAAGAATGACAACAGGGACTTCGTCCCTGTTTTGGAAAAGTCGGCAACACACCCCGTTGTTGTAGTTGCCGATAAAGGATATGATTCCAATGCGAATCATAAATTCGTTGATTCTAAAAAGTCTGTTTCAATGATTCCTGTGAAGAAAAATGTGCGCCGCGGCAAATATCGATGGAAAATGCACGCGCTGTTTTTAGATCCTGTTTATCATCGAAGAAGCCTGACTGAGACTGTTTTTTCTGCAATAAAAAGGAAATTTGGTGAATATGTGTATGCGAGAAGTGAGAAAATGCAGGTTGTTGAAGTCTCATTTATGAACTTTGTATACAACCTGCACCGGTTGGTTCAGGTGCAGGT
>JAGLIP010000128.1 GCA_023142905.1 Candidatus Aenigmatarchaeota archaeon
TGCAGATTTTCACTAATTACATTTCTTATCATACAAAAAGAAAAAAATCAATTCCTGTCAACAGTTATAGGTATCGCGTCTTTTTCAAATTCCTGTTTTGCGATTTCGATTGCATCCATTTCTTTTGTTTTTATCAAAGGTGGTGCGCCCATAGAAAGCTGCAAAGCTCTTGCACTTATAATTCTTACGCGTTCGTATTTTGAATAATTTTCTGTTTTCATGTTGTTTCACCCACACATTTTAAGTATTCCTATAACTGTTTTTACAAACATTTAAATAACTTACCCGATGTAGCCTAAATGCTCGTCATTGCTGCCTTCTTTAGCCCCGGATACCATCCTTGCCTGAAGATCCTCGATTTTCTTTATGACTTTTTCAATATCTTTTACTCTCTGCTCAAGTTTTGCCATATCTACCTTTATTTTCAGGTATTTTGCAATAACCACTAAAACAGACTCTGTTGCTTTTGGATCAGATAAAAGCATGCCGGAAGTTTCTCCCATAAGGCATACTCCCGGGATTCCCTGCTTTTTGCCCTCAACAACTATCATGCCGGAGGCACCTATAATCTGGCCGATGTTTGTGTCTTTGAATTTTACGCCATGCTTTTCGAAAATCTTTATCTCTTTTTCATCAGTGGCGGCTCCATAGACTTTAGGCATGCGTTTTTCTATGATTTGACCTGTGGCGAAACCGCCTATTGTGATTATTTGAGATACATTGTATTTTTTCAAAAATTCAGCTATCTTGTTTGCGATTACATAGTGACCTTCAGGATCCATGCTCTGTGAGTCACCTATAAGAATTATCATGTCTTTCTGGTCTTTGTTCTTGGCTTTGCGATAGTATAGCTCGTTTTTTATGGGCATCATAAGGCCTGTTTTTTTAGGGTCTAAAAGAACAACTGGAGGGAAATGGTTTGAATATATTTCTGCGAATTTTTTTGCCTTAAGCTCTTCTATCAAGTATCCTGCAGCGTTTCTTCCGACATATCCAATTCCCGGAAGCCCTTCAATAAATACGGGGGCGTTAAGTTTTGGTTTTTCAAGAACTCGTATTTCTGTAGGCATAATCATTCATCTCCCTTTGTTTTCGCTTCAAGCAGCTTTTTCATTTTTCGCCTGTATTCTCCATACTTGTCCTCGGGAGAATATTTTGGCGGTTTTTTAAGTATTGTTTTTTTCCTGCATTTGGGGCATTTCTCACCCATCGTATAAATATTGCATTTTTCGCATATATAAATGTGGCGCATAAGAATACACAAAATTGTTTTATGCCCTTATAAATTCAGCATTGCCGCCGGCTTTTCGTATTTTTTCAATTATGTTTTCGGTAACTTCGGCGACTTCTTTTTCAAGAGACGGGAAATCTTTTCCTTTTGCAGTAAATAGATATTTTGGAGAGCTTGAATAGGTAATAATTATATTTTTTTTGTTCATCGTAAGGGTGTCTTTTATTGTCTCAACACCGTTTGGGGTAAAGACCTTTATTTCAAGAATGCCTTTTATCTCAACTTCTTTTGGCTTTATGTTCTTTTTTGCAATCTCTTCCATTTTTTCTGCGATTTTTTTGTCGATGCCCATATCAACAAGTTCGCCAATGCCGTCTGTTGCCGCAATCTCAAAACCGGGGTATACTAAATCGAATTTTTCCTGCAATATACGGCTTGCTTTTGATTCTATTTCTTCTTTAGACAATGAAAGCTCTTTTGCCACAAAAGACATAAGATTTATTGCTTTTTTCTCGTTTTTCCATTCTGCGGTCTTGTCTCTTTTCGATGTTGGTTTCACCCGCTTTAAAGAAAGGCTTATATGGCCTCTCTGCACATCAACAGCAATCACTTTAGCAACGCCTTTCTGGCCGGCTTTAAAATGCTGGCGCAAATCCTGAACCCATTTTGTTGATGCTTCTGAAATATGTATCATGCCGCGTTTTCGGGGGTATTCGTCAAGGTCTGCAAAAACAGAATTAGGATTGATAGAATTTACTGTGATTATTACATAATCTCCTGTTTTCGGCCAGTCTTTCTCGTTTTTCATACTAATCAGCTTTATAGTCTTTACTCTAATTTCTTAAAGAAAAAATAAATACTTACGGATGTTTTAATTTAGGACACTTAATATTTTGACATTTATGTCTGAAATTCCGCCTGTTGAAGTTGAAAGAACCTCACCACATACAAGGCATTTTACATCCATTGCAGCGTTGCTGTAAATGTTTTGCTCGTTGTTGCATTTTTCGCATTTGACTTTTATGAATTTTCCTGTAATAATTTTCACCTTACTTTGTCTTTTGTATCTCGAATTTTTTTGCCCTTCCGGCATTTGCCTGATGCTTTTTGCCGCATGATTCGCATTTGTATCTAAGCATTATCTTTTGGGATGTTTTTGAGCCGTATTTAAGTCCGTGCTCTATTTTCTTATAAGGAGAGCCACCATAGCCTTTATGAAGCTTAATTAGCCGATAACGGCTTGCCTGCTTTAAAGTGCTTGTTGTCCTTCTTCCTGATGTCTTTACTCTCTCAACTGTGTGTTTCTGATGGGTTCTACAGTGTGGGCAGTGTCTCATTAATTCTTTTGGAACATTCAAAATAATCACCTTTGCGTCTAGAGAACTAGAAAGCGTAGATTTATTATACGATTAAGTTTTATAAAGTTATTTGTAAGATTCGAAGAATGTCTGGCGGCATGATTTGGTTTTATGGTATGCATCTATCTTTAGCAATAAGTATCTAAAACAATATTTGGTGGTTTTCCGCGTTCTATAGATATTACGTGTATTGTTGCGGTTCTTTCTTCTGGTGTAAATTTGACGACTACATCATATAGTCGATCCGGTTCCGGAAAATTACCTGGCCCGCAACTAATGTCGTGCGTTTCAGTTCTACGATACTGGCTTTTCGGACCCATACACTATAATTAAATCTCAGAAGTAATAAATGTTATTGTATTACGCACGCACATAGCGGAGTTATACGGAATAAATTCCGTATAACTCGTTGTTCAATG
>JAGLIP010000129.1 GCA_023142905.1 Candidatus Aenigmatarchaeota archaeon
AAATAAGAGAGATTGTTAATACCTACATGCTTGAGGCGGCACAAATAACTCAAATAGAAAACCTGATAAAACAAATACCTGAATTAAAAGATTGTGTTGTGGTTCCTGGAAAAGTTTCTGATTCACTATTTGAAACAACTTATGGTGCTCCTCTTGTTACAGAAGCAGGTCTTCCTGTTAGGATAATGCATCGGACGCCAAGAGTTTCAACTCATGACATCGGTCGTGGAGAGATACCATTTAAAGATCAGGTATTGGCAATAAATCATAACTTTATGAGGCGGAAGGTTGCGCCTATAATAGGCACATCACAATTTGAAATAGACGGTCTTGCAGATAATGCTGTAGTGATTGCAGCGGAGAATTTAGAACAGATAGGGTTTGAAAATGTAATACGGTCTCATATGGCTCAAAGTACGACACACACATCATTACATTACAATTATTTTGAACCGTCTATTCTCCGTAGAAATTTTTGCGGACATCAATTACAAGATGGACTTGAACCAAATCAAGAGCTTCCGTATATTATGCACACACCGTCAACCAAAGGTGAAATAGACATGTCTGTACCGCCACAGTATTTATTTGTTAATGAGATTTGTACGCCCGAGGACTATGCTGTAATACGAGATACATCAATGGAGGCATACCGCGTAGTTTCTAACGATCTGATTGATAAAGACATAATTGTTGCTGATACAAAATTAGAACATGGACGAAATCAAAAAGGAGATATCGTAGCACAGGATGAAATATTCACACTAGATTCCTCAAGATTTTGGCTGCGTAAAGATTACGAATATCAATTAGAATTATGGTTGAAAAGAGACGAACAAGAATTAAAAAACTATCTTTTAGAAACACAAGGATTGGATGAGAAACTAATCAAAGAAAAGTATACACACAATGGAAGAGTTATGATTGTTCCTAAATCATATTCTAAAGAATTTGCAAGAGGTATGTCTGTTGGGGATAAAGGATATACGCCGGAACAAAGAATAGAAATTGCCATAAGATACATCGATAGCATACAAATAATTACCGGCCAGCCATTTGTACCCGATACAAGGTCAAGAGACCAAGCAGTTATCGAAGGCCTGCAATTGATTGTCGATAATCTTGGAATAAAACCTGCTTATTCCGCACCTGCGGCAAAAGCATATTAACCGTTTAAGAACTCTGGAGAAGAAAATGGCAATAGAGATTAATTTAATATGGTATGATATCTATGGACTCCCAATATGTTATTGATGGATCGTACATACAGACACTGCCAAAATCAACAGGCATCGGTTCGGAAACAAATCCCTGCATGCTTGTTGCGGGAAGATACGGAACTGCGGACATGATTCCTGTATTTGGTCCGAATGCCACATTCGAATACATTCTGAAAAGTCAGGCAACAGCAACAAGGATTCTTTCTGAAAACTATCCCGATATTGTACCTCCAAAACACGCTAAAGCACTACTTGAAACTGCAGATCTCGATCGCATAAGCCCGCAGAGAATAAGGGAAATTGAAGCAGATACACATCATGATGTGGTTGCAATAAACACTGCGTGGGAAGAAGTTGTAAAAGAGATATGTCCCGAAGCAACAGCACATATAAACAAGGGTAGGACAAGTGCTGACAGCACAGAGACCGCAAAAGCTCTCCAGTTTAAGGAAGCCACAGAAATAATCATAGATTCTCTTGAGAACTTAAGAGATATAGTTCTTGAAAAAGCCATGTCCTGGAAAGACATACCACATATGGACTTAACGCACCGGTATGACGCGCTGCCGACAACTGCCGGAAGACCGTTTGTGCATTACGCGGAAATGCTGCAGTCAGATATTGACAAGTTATATGATGCGTACAATACATCCCTTTTTGGAAAGTGGGGCGATGCCACAGGAAACCACCATGCCTTAACAGGTCTTGATGTTGATAACCCTGAGGAAATCCAGGAGATGTATTGCGAACTGCTGGGCCTAAAATGTATGGATGCTGCAGCTCAGACCCCTGGAAGAGAATACCTTTTCGATTTTATAGCAGCTCTTGGAAGAACAGCAGAGACTATGGGGAATATTGCGACATATATTGCAACCGGTCGTGGGGATGATACGAACACATTTGTGAATGTCAAACCCGGGAAACATGTAGGGTCCTCTACAATGCCTCACAAGAATGCAAAGAACGGGAACCCGTCAAAGGAAGAGCAGACTGTTGCGTATGCAAACATGATGGGCGGATTCGTAGCTACTGCGCAACGTTCTATCCAGATGGCTTACGCCCGGGACCTGACAAATTCAGCGTCCGACAGGATAATGCATGAAATCGCATTCAAGTGGGGGGATGAAGTTATCAGAAATCTTGCAAAAACAGTATATTACACAGAATTAAATATTGACAGATGTGTTGAAAGAGTTGAACGCTCTTTTGGTGTTGTGACATCATCACCGGTTATGACTGATCTTACGGATTGCAGGAAAACAGAAAACCCTCTTTCAAGGGCAGAAGCCCATGATTTGGCTGCAGAACTTGCGCAACAGGCATGGGATGAAAGAAGGCCATTTGTGGATGTTCTTCTTGAAAACGAAGAAATAATCGGGCGACTTGATGAAGAGGCAATTCGCGAAATAACTAATCCATTAACTTATCTTGGCAAAAGCAAAGAAATAATTAAAACTGTCTATAACAAGTGTCATAGTAACAAGAAGTTCGAATAAACCCGCAAAAAACTATTTAACTTAACGGTGCCAAAAGATACATAGGTAATATGCATGGATTTCAAAGTCTTAATTTT
Source organism: Candidatus Aenigmatarchaeota archaeon (assembly GCA_023142905.1). Lineage (GTDB taxonomy): Archaea > EX4484-52 > EX4484-52 > EX4484-52 > B79-G9 > GLR112. Next base: position 2,794 of record JAGLIP010000129.1, read on the forward strand.
TGTTTTAGTCGCAGTTGTGGCAGCAGTCGCAGGCGTAGTTGATTATGTTGGTGAAACCCGCCCGAGTTTTATGAGTGGTTTCGGTGATGGCATTTCCGGGTTTTTCGACAATCCCACAGGTTTTGTGACCGGATTCTACAAGGAAGACCCGCCAAAAACAGTTGATTTTCGTGCAAACCTAACATTTTCAGCACC
>JAGLIP010000013.1 GCA_023142905.1 Candidatus Aenigmatarchaeota archaeon
CATATCAAATCGGCACTGAGTTTACTTATCAGTTGACTACTAAAACCACCTTACCTTTACTGAAATTATACGAATTAGAAAAAATGAAAATTTTTAATGAAATGAACTGGGCAGAAATCCAATATATTTATTCAACGCCAGAAATAATCGCTGATGGAAAACCAAATAAATATGCTTTAATTGCGAAATACACACTCGTATTTATTTCATGGTTTGCAGTTATATGGCTGTTAACAAGGATAAGGAAATTAATAATCAATGGTTGGGATTGCTAGCATACATTTTATTTTTTTGATTTCTCAGATAATTTCTTGAAATTCATCATCAAGTTCTATATGGAGAGAGAAGCCCCTAAAAGAGCAAATAAATAGGCAATATTATAAAATGAGTCGCTAAACTGCAATGGCTAACAAACCATCTACCTGAAAAATTCCTTCTTCTGTTAGTGTTAATTGTCCATTTCGTTCAGTTAATAAATTATATTTTTCTAGATCTTTTAAACTATCTACTATACCCGTTCCAAATTTTTCAACAAGATCAGATATACAAACATCAGGATTATACTTTGCTAGATATAACAAAACATCAAGATTTTTATTCTGCAAAATTATAGCTTTAAGACAAGAAGCATTAATACAAAGTTTCTTTAGATCGTCACCCATGAACTATCCTCTCCATCATCAATATATTCATCTAAATATATAAATATTCTATTCAACCTCTCGGTATCTTAGATAATCTGTCTTTCCACGGTTTGTATTTCGGATTACTCAACCCTTTTCCACTAGACACTTGTTTTTGTACGATTTCCGCTAATCTATATATTCTAAGGTTCGAATAAATCAAAACTTTATCGAATAATTCCTTATCAGTACCATATGGAACTATTGTCGGAAAATCTTTAAAATAAACAGACGGATTGTGCTTAGACTCATCAAATTTTGATTCCTCTATAAAATATAAAATTTTTCCATGAAATACGTAATTAGTTGCCAAATAATTTTGCTCCACTAATGTGCCCGTACCAGTACCGTCGATAAATACTATCAATTGATGTTGTATGCAACAAAGTTCTAATATCTGCAATTGACTTAAACCACCTTTTTTATCAACATCACAATATTTGTCAATTGTTTCCGCATATATACCGTTTCCTAAAAGAATAGTTTTTAAGTCATACAATCGCTGCTTCTTTTCTTTAGTATTCCAATCACCAAGAACTAATACTTTGAGACCACGAACAATGAGAAAGTGATCGGACTCTTTCTTTTTTAATTGTACCCTAATTTTATCCCGAAATTTACCAAACTCATCGGTTCCATAATCGGGTATCTTCTTTTCCAAATCAGATTTAGCTTTTTTGAAATAATCTTCCAAAACAATCACACAGTATTCAAATAACTAATGAAAATATATAAATATACCTATTTTAGGAATTATAATGGCATATTCAATAGAATATTAATACGCCATCAAATTATAAACATAAGACTGGATGTCATTTAATATTATGTGGTTTTGCATAATCTCTTCTAAAAACGGGTCTTTTTTCTTTAATGCTTTTTTAAAAACAGTCCCAGGATATGATTTGACATTTATTTCAATCTTATAGGCTTTTGAAATTTTGTCCAGTTCATCCGGTTTATAACTTCCAACAACAAATAAATCCAAATCAGAATCTTTTTTTTGTGTTCCTTTCACATAGCTTCCGAAAATAACAACAATTCCCTCACAAACGGGCACTATTTTTGAAGCTATTTCCTTCATGAATGGCTGTTTTTTGTAAAAATCCATTGTTCTTAGATGCTCTAAGATAGAAATAAACTGAACAGACATTTGAGCGTCATCAAGATTTAGAGAATAAAGCTTGTTTTTTCCCTGAGTTGTGCTTTTAAGAAATTTTTGACTCTCAAATTTTTTGAGTGTGTTTGCAACAGTTTTTTGATTAAGATTTTTCTTTTTTGCAATTTGGCTTCCCGTAAGTTTTACGGTATAGTCTCTTGCAAATTCTTCGAAAATCCGCATATGAATATTATTAAGTAACATATTACTTATATAAGTAAATAATTATTTATATAGTTTTCGTTATTAAAAGACAAAACATTCCTTAACCCCACACACACCCTGATTTCTCTTAGAAGTTTAAAACATGCGTTGGTTGTGATGGTTCTGCGTCATCCGACACAACGGCATATGCATATCTATAAAAATAAGAAAAGCCCCAATAGATGTATCATTTCAAAGGGTGTGTTTTCAAATGGCAAAAGCAGCAAAAAAAAAAGCAGCAAAAAAAACAGAAACTATAAAAAAAGCAAGCAAAAAAGCCAAAAAAGCAGTCAAACAGCCTGTTAAAACAAAAAGCCCGGCAGTAAACAACTTCTTATTCGGACACGAAAAAATGACAAAAACAGACATAATAGAGATAATTATGTTTCTTTCAATGTTTGCATTCATGCTGTTTGTGTATTTGAAAGTTCAGGAAGTCATTTAAGTGTTTGAAATCCTTGCGGTTATTTTGGGAATTCTTTGGATGTATGACTTATACCAGACACTAAGGCTTACAAAAAGGTTTGGAATCCGTATTGAAGAGAACCCTTTTGCACGGTTTCTCTTAAAGCATAAAAGAATTGACTTTGTTATTTTCAAGCTTATTGATCTTTTATTTGTTATTGCAATCATGTATTTTGTAAATGTTCAAAACATCGTGCTGGCGCGAGGGCTCTTAAGTGTATTTGTGCTCATATATGTGTTTACAGTTGTGCACAACCAACGGGTTTACAAAGGAATGTACAAACTTTATTAAGTTTATTGCTTTTGTTTTTTAACAAGATATATGAGTATATAGGCATATCAATATCTCAATATCTTAGTGTCTCAAGAGCCCATTATAAAAGCACTGTGCAAAATATATAATAACAGAAAATATGATGGTGTAAAAACATGATTGTAGGAATAAATCTGGATTCTATTGATGCAAAAAAACATACCGCCCCCGCAGGCAATATTCGTATTGACAACAATGTCAATATCGTGCATGTAAAAAATACAAAAATACCTATTTTTGATGAGAAAATCTCACAAATAGGGTTCAAATTTACAACAAAATACTCAAAAGAAGATGCAGTAATCGGAACAGTTACAATAACGGGAAGCGTTCTTTTTAGGGGCGATACGGAGCAAATCAAGAAAACATATTCTGAAGAAAAAAAACTTCCTGAAAAAATAGGCCTTATGGTTATAAATGCAATACTCACTAAATGCATCACACAAACAATACATATTGCAGAGCAGGTTTCACTTCCTCCACCAATTAGCATGCCTTCGGTTTCACACAAAAAGAAGCAGAATCTTGAATATATTGGGTGAGCTTAAGAACCAAAAAATATATATACTCGAAAAAGATAAATAAGATATAGTTATTAAAAAAATACCAATAGAATGAATAAAATAAAAAGAATATATTTCATTAGATAAAATAAAATATGGATGATGTATAATATATATTTCAGATTATTACGGCGATTATATGACTGATAAAAAAACGATATTAGAGGAGCTATTTTTACATGACAAGCCAGTAAAGATACTTGTTGCCCTAAAAGAAGGCGGAGACAAGGCATACGCATCCACGCTTGCAAAGGTAGCGGACTGCACATATTCGCATACAGTAAAGATACTTGATCTTTTTGAAAAAATCAATTTGGTCTCTTTTGAAAAGAAAGGTCGTGTAAAGTATATCAAACTAACAGAAACAGGCGACGATATTGCTTTTAATCTCGAGAATCTTGTAAGAAAAATGAATAAGATTCCGAAGAAGAAGGGCAAATAATTTTTTTGTTTTAGTTTTCTGGGAAGTTTATCCCATATATTTAATAGATTTCTAAGCAGGAAAAATACAGAATATTCGGGAAGTATTTCCCATTTATCAATACAAAAAATCAACCACCAAAAAAGGGCTATTCCGTATATTACTGGAATAAAAATAGGGGTTTGTTTATTTTTTGCCTGAATTGATGCAATATCCCGCCCATCTTGTGGGAACCGGGTCTATTCATATACTATCTAAACTGGAACATTTTTCAAAACCATTATTTTTCAAAAGTTATTCTAATATGTATCGGAATACGAAAAACTATAAATACATCAAATACCCCTATATTTTTGGGTGAAATTATGGCAAAAAAACCTAAAAGATACCAGACAACAATTACAATAAAACCTCTTGAAACTCCGGACTTTGAATCATTATTGCAGCTTCTTTACAGAGGAACCAAAAACCCTGATCTTCCCGAACACGCATTAAAGTTTCTTAAGGGCTTAAGAAGTGCAGGTGAAACCGGGCGATTTGAGCGAGCCAAATGGGAAGAATACTGCACTGCAAATGATATAAGCAAAACAACATACTATACTATGATAAACAAGCTTATAGGGCTTGGATTAATTGAAGTTGTGGAGCGGGACTTCTACAAGCTTTCAAACCGGTCTGAGCGCTTCTTTGAGGCAATTCTTTTGTCTGTCAGGGCATTTATGTCAAAAAAAGTTCAAAGCTCTTTGTGAGAGTTAATTTGTGTCAGTACGCTCACACCATAGGCCATATTTTGGCAAAAACATTCGTGAATTTGAAGAAAATTGTCGTTTTTTGTGTATTTTTGCTGTTTAAGCTACATATATTGGCAAAATATAGTGAAAAAAGCATATTGTTTATTTTAAAAACACATACTATGGACGCTAAAAAATATTTGTTTTTGGGAAGTTCTTCCAACATATTATATTTGGGAAGTTTGTCCCAAATACATAAAATAAACTAGATACTATATGTTGTAACAATAGTATTATCATATCTATTACATAATAAGTATAATCGATCTTATTTCTAATGAAGACTATGATTAATCATGATTATCTAAATATATGTTATATAACAACAATACAAGATAATATATTTTTCGATAAATATACATAAAAATGTGGGAGTTAAAAATCCTGTTTTTATGTAAATATCGATAACAAGCGAAGAAATCAATCAAATTCGGGCGAAAACAAGGTCGACAAATATATAATTACTAGTGAAAATAAGAGTGATATCCATGAAACTAAAAATAACTGCCGAAGCTATGATTATTATAAAAACCGCTGTATCGGTCATTGTTGCATATGCTTTCTTTGAAAAAAAGCATTTATTTGTGAGTGTTGCACTTGGGTTTCTCATAATAATAACCTATTTTTTAAGAAAAGAGAAAACAATAGACAAAAACAGGCGCACTGTGGAGCGAATAAGCGACATTTTTGTCTTTACGGGTGCGTGTTTTTACAGCATAACAAATATTTCTATCTCGGCAGGCTCATTTCTTGTAATTGTGATTCTTGGGTATGTGCCGTTTCTCTGGTCAAAAAAATCCCATATGGTACGCCTCATAGTTATTTTAGCAACAAATACAGCTTATTTTTTAGGCCAGCCAAATGCCCTTGATTTCGGTCTTTTATTGGCGGTTTTAATAACAATGCGCAACAGCATTAAAAATTTTTCATATATCAAAAATAAGCTTTTAAAATATACTAAAACAACTAAACATATGAAACAGGTAATAATTGTAAGGCGGGATCTTAACTTATCAAAAGGAAAAATGAGTGCTCAAGTGGCGCATGCATCTGTTTCTGCGTATAAGAAAGCAGATAAAAAAGATGCTGAAATGTGGGAATTAGAAGGCCAAAAAAAAGTAATCTTAAAAATTGCGGGTGAAAAAGAGCTTTTAGAAATATTTATGAAAGCAAAAAAAGAAAAAATCCCTTACGCACTTATAAAAGATGCAGGGCGCACAGAAATCCCTGAAGGAACAATCACCTGTGTAGGCCTTGGCCCGACAGATTCGGATAAAATAGACACGGTGGCCGGCCACTTAAAACTGTATTGATGTGTTTTACATGCTTTGGATTGATGTTGTTTTCTGGGGCACATATTTTGTCTCACTATATATTACAATATTTTTAGTATATACTTTTTTAGAAAAAAACCCGCGCGAAAAAAAACCAGTGCTAAAAAAACACCCATATGTAAGCGTAATAATACCCGCATACAATGAAGAGAACACAATAGCAAATACGATAAAATCCGCCATTAATATGGATTACCCGCGCAAATTCTTAGAGATTATAGTTATAAACGACGGCTCGAAAGACAAAACACTATCAATTGCGAAAAATATTGCCGAAAAAACAAAAGATATCTTAATTATTGTAATGAACCAGAAAAATGCAGGCAAAGGCACCTCGATGAATCGGGCAATCGCAAAGGCGCGGGGGGAGTTTGTAATAAGCCTTGATGCCGATTCTTTTGTCGCAAAAGACACACTCAAAAAAATGCTGCCTTATTTTGAAGACAAGAAAGTTGCATCTGTTTCTGCGGTAATGAAAGTGAGAACTCCAAAAAACATATTGCAGCAACTGCAATGGCTAGAGTATATACTATACGCCTTTATGAAAATAGTCCTCACCACAATACACTGCCTGCATGTAACTCCCGGCCCATTTACAATATACCGTAAAAGCGCATTAAATGATATTGGCGGCTTTGATGAAAATTCGATTGTCGAAGATCAGGAAATAGCGTATAGGCTTCAGCGAAAACATTACCGATTAGTACAGTCTTATGAAGGGGATGTCACAACAATTGCTCCCAGAACATTAAAAGAGCTATACGCGCAGAGAAAACGATGGTTCAAAGGGTCTATAATCACCCTATATCAGCACAAGGATATGATATTCAACAAAAAATACGGCGATTTCGGCATGTACCAACTGCCTTCTCTTTTAGGTGGCATGATGCTTCTTTTTGCAGTAATAATAATGGTTGTGCGTGGGTTTATTGTTCCGTTATACGACCAGATACGGCATCTGATACTTCTTAACTTTGATTTAAGCCTGTATTACACCACAAATCTTTCAAGAATGCTTTCTGGGTTCACAAACACACTGTTTTCTTTTGATTACGCCAAGCTATTCATAATCATTGTTCTTTTTTCAGTAAATATAGCGCTCCTCATAAAAGCGCACAAATATACCAATGAAAAAATAAAGATTGCAAACATAATCCCTTTAGTTTTGTTTTTTATAGTTTATTTCATAATCTTAAGTTTCATGTGGATTGGAGCAATAATTGATTTAATAAAATCAAAACAAAAAAACAACTGGGGATAACCATCAGAAGAATACAAAAGAACAAATATGTTTTTGTAGGGCTGCTCACAGTCCTTATTTTCAGCCTAGGGCTTCTTTTAGGATTGTTTGTAAACGAATCCAAGCTAAACTACATACAACAATTGAGCAAAACACAGCGCGCAGATTACGGAAGCCTGCAGTTCCAATACAGCTATATTGAAACACTTGAAAACAATGATATGAGTAATGAAGAAAAATGCGGCGTCCTTGCGGCGACTCTTGAAAACAACCTTAAAATGCTAAGCCCTGCTCTTGAAAAAATAGAGGCGTATGAAACAAGCGGAGATATAGAAAAGGAAGATTACATTCTTTTAAAACGAGAGTATACTATTGCAAACTTAAGATATTGGATACTTGCAGAAAAAAGTAAAAAAATGTGCATGACCGATACGGTAAGTGTACTGTATTTCTACACAAAAAACTGCCCCGAATGCAATGATCAGGGATATATATTAACGCAGATGAAAAAAGTGTTTGAAGATTCACTTTTGGTGTTTCCAATAGATACAAGCATACATGAGCCAGCTGTTGATGTCCTTATAAGACAATACAACATTACAACATATCCTACATTGGTTATTGAAAAAAAGCGCCTGCACGAAGTAAAAGACAAAAACGAATTAACAGAAATAATATGCCCCCTTTATTTTAACAAAACAAATTATGCTCTTTGTTCCGGTGGTTAAATGGACTTTTTAAAAAAAAGAGTTTTCTTTTTTGGACTTCTTGGTTTTGTTATTGCCATAAACCTCTACATACTTTCCTTTAAAACTGGGCTTTGGTGGGATGAAGGGGTTTATATCGGCATCAGCAAATATATATGGTCTTTTGGCAATGCCGGATATTTTGAAGTTATCCGCCCGCCTGTTCTTCCAATAATTATCGGCGCTTTTTGGTTTCTTGGGGCAAACCCGATTATTGCCGGAAAAGCCATCATTCTTCTTTTTTTCATAGGGCTATTGTTTTTGACATATGAAATCGGGAGAAATTTGTGGGATCGTTTTACAGGATTTTATTCAGCACTTCTTTTGGCATCAACGCCGTTTATCTATTCATACTCAACAAAAATACTTTCGGGAATCCCTGCCGCATTTTTTGCGCTGCTTGGAATTTACATATATTTATCTAATAAAAAACCAAAAGCACTTTTTTTCTGTGGTGTGGCTCTTGGACTTTCGTTCCTTATGCGATTTCCGGGAGGTATCGCTTTTGGTGTGCTTGCATTATTTGTTTTTTTACACAACATAAAAAACATAAAACTCATGTTAAAGAACGGTGTTGCTCTTTTTTCCGGCTTTTCTTTAATTGTTGCGCCATACATTATTTACAATTTTTATGCATACGGCAATGCGCTTTTGCCTTTTTTTGCGGCATCAAGAATCATTGACGCAACTGCGTGGTTCCATAAAAGCGGTGTGTTTTTCTATACAATTGAGCTTTTTTACCACAATCCTTTTTTCATATTTTTGGTTTTCGGCATCGCTTATATGCTGTATCAAAAATCGATTCAGAAAATGCATATTCTTATTGGTTTTATGTTTCTTGCATATTTTTCCTATTTCTCGTTTTTTCTTGAAGCAAAAGAACTTAGGTTTTCTTTAATTTTTCTGCCATATGTCGCCCTAATAGCGTCTTTAGGAATGAACCGCCTGCTTAAAGCAATGTCTGTGCTAATATATCAAACAGATGCAATAAAAAAGCTAAAAACATCAAATGCCAAAAATGTATTCACGGTACTTTTTATTGCGATTTCTTTTATGACTGTTTCTTTTGGATTCGTCACACTCACTAGTTCCCATCTTCGCTGGCTTGAAGATCCCCAAACACAGGATCCATACAATGAATTTTTATTGTTTGTTGAAAACCACAGCACAAATGCATCTATCCTTACTTCAAACCCGACAATTGCAGCTTATACGGATTCACGGGTTTCGTATCTTCGCGGCTGGGTTGCAGCAGATGAAATATACACGCGGGAAAAAGACATTTCATCCACCCTCATCATAGATACCTGCGCACTTGACTGCGCGCCTGATGATTTCATATGCCATGAATCAAAAGATAAATTTATCGCCAAAACAAAAAAGGAAAATACTGAACTTTTCAGCACCACCGCAAACATAACAGGAAGATTATGCACATATTCGGTGTACGAAATCAATGATTTTGAGGGTTAAGTTGATGTATACTAAAGAAAACAAAATTCTTTTTGCAATATTTTTGCTTGCTTTTATAATGCGTGTGATGTTCTTTGATACCTCATATATAATCTGGGATGAAAGCATATATTTAATGCATGGAGAATTGTATGCGGGAATGGATGTGGGTTATGAAGAGACATTTTTGCGCCCCCCACTTCTGCCGTTTTTGTTATCTCCTTTTGCACTGCTTTCGCACGAATCTTATGAAATAATATCAAAGATTTTTATGATTCTTTTGAATTCACTAATTGTTATTCCCGTATATCTTCTTGCAAGGCGCATAAACAAAAAAGCAGGCCTTTTAACGGCACTTTTAATTGCTATTCTCCCGGTAAGCATCAACAGCAGCAGATATGTGCTTACAGACCATCCAGGCGCCATTTTAGCACTTTTGAGTTTTGTTCTTTTCTTTTCAGGCACAAAAGACAAAAAACCTGTGCTTGTTTATGCAGGCGCGTTTGTTTTAGGGCTTGCAATACTTATGAAATTCACAAACATGCTTGTTTTTCTTTTGATTCTGCCTCTTTGTTATATGCTTTTGTCAAAAAAAAGAACAAATGAATGTGTCCTTGCTCCGATAATTTTTCTTCTAACGGTTGCACCATATGCAATATACAACTTAATCAAATTCAAAGACCCTATTTATCCTTTAACAAGGGCATTTCATGTTGTTTCTGAAAATGACCCGATAAAACTTGATTTTCTTTTTTACATATTCCATGATGTGTTCGGCTCGGTTTTTCTGGTTTTGTCAATTGTGGGAATATACATGTTTGTCAAACAAAGTATATTGAATGAAGGGAGAAAAGAAGAAAAAATATTCAACAGCGTTCTTTTGTTCGCGTTTTTCTCTGTTTTTGCTTATTTTGTATTTATTGCCGGAAGGGGTACGGCAAAACCCATAGGCATTGAATGGGAGATTGAAAGGTTCGCGTTGCTGCTGATACCTTTCGCGCTTTCTTTTTGTGCGTATGCAATCATAGAATTAAGCCAAAAAATACCAAAAAGAATCAGAAACGCGGCAATAATTGTTTTGCTTGTGATTGCTTTTGCATTTCTTTTGCCGCAGTATACGCGGACATACACGCCGCAGATAGAATTTGAGGATGGCTTAAGGCATGCTACAGTTGATATTAGCGAATACATAAAAAACCAGAACATAACGGATATCTCCTGCATTGGAAACTGCCCGCCAGTTGCGTATTATTCCCAAAAAAAGATTGATGTTTTCTACAATAAAGATGCGCTTCTTGAAAGCCATGCAAAATATATACTTGCTTTTGAGCCAATTAATAGCGAATCAATTGCTCTTGTTGAAAAAACATGCAATAAAACAAGATGCGCGTATCTCTACAGGCATTTGTTTTAATGTGTGCGCATTATAAGTGCAAAACTAATATAATATTGTTTGAATAATGTGGTGTTTATGGAAGACAAAAAAGATGAAAAGAAAGCCGAAAAAGAAGAAGAGACCAAACAAGAGCCAAAAGAAAAAAAAGAAACCGGCTTTTTAGTTCTTATAGCCCTCATAGGCATTATTTTTTTGGTATTCGCAGTTGTTTTTGTAAACTTCACAACAGAAAAAACCCTTGAGGAAAAATGCACAGCATATCAAAACGATCCCGGACTCCTTTATGACTGCATATGCATGCCAACAACACGATTAAACAATGAATCGGATCTTGTGGATGTAAAAACAGACGGGCTTTGCACCTGCTTCTGTGATGTCGGAAACAATCAAACTGCAGATATTGAAATTCGGGTTGCAAATTATTAAGGATTTTTTAAATTTCAAAAAACTGCCTCAAAAAAACAGTCGCATAACAGCCTTTTTTAAGCGTGAAACGCATAATAGCTTTTGTTTTGCCAACATTTAATTCATCTTTTGAAACATCAAGTATGCTGAAGTCCCTATAGGATGAAAATGCATCTCGTTTCTTGCCCTCGCTTGAAAGCTCGGGCATTTTTTCTGAGCGAAACATTTCCGGCACCACACCATCATCTTTTAGTATATTTTCAATAACCCCATCTTCAGCTGATGAAAATATTCTTGATGAAAAAAGATATCCTGGAAGCGGTATTTTTGTTTTTGATGCCACTTTTTTAGTATCAATCAATTCAAAAAGCGCACGATTAAATATATCCGACTGGTAAGCAGACACAAACATCTTTCTTAAACCCAAGGGGATTGTCCTTAAGGCGCCTGCAAAATCATCCTTGTTTTCAATCAAATGCCGTAACATGTCTTTTTCATAAACGCAGTTAAAAGGGAATTTCCGATATGCTGTGTTAAGGTCTTTAAATGCGTTTTCCCTTACAGAATTAAGCTCTTTTGAATCTGTTTTCCCGGGCATTGAAACATATGTTTCAACTGCTTTTCTAATGGCTCCGAAGATTATATGTTTCCCCACAACATGGCTTACCGGCCTTGAAGAGCCAAATCTTTGCTCGCCGAAAAAGTTCGGGAAAAACCCAC
>JAGLIP010000130.1 GCA_023142905.1 Candidatus Aenigmatarchaeota archaeon
CGGTTAACAGCCGTGCGCTCTACCTACTGAGCTACAGGAGCACTAATATCATCTTAATTAAAAACAACAACCTTTAAAAATTATGTGTTAATTTAAGAAATCTTTTTCTTCTAATTTGTTCGGCAGGTATTCTTTTGCCGTAAATTCAATAGATTTTGCAACAAGAGCATCCTGTTCTACCTTCACACCCAGTTTCTTCAAATTTGATAGCTCTTTTTGCCATTCGGGCTTTTTGAACCAGTCGTATCCTGAAATCTCTTTGATTCTTTTCAAATCAAGGTCATTGAGCTTGATGTGTGCGCTTTTAGGAATCTCATAGTCAGTTACATCCTTTGTTGAAAAACCGATATATTTTGCATTTGGGCATCCCGCTTTCTCAGAAAAGAAAGCAAGATTGATTGAGCCTTGCTTATATACCGAATAGATATAATACCCCCAAGGGTCTAAATCCGTAAAAATATATACCGGAAGCTTTAAGTCATGTGAAAGCCTGTGCAGAAGCCGCCTTTCAGACCGCGCAGGCTGTCCTTTTCCAGTCATAAGTATGCAGTTGGCATTTTTCCAGTATTTCTGCTGATTAAGCAAATTCCATACGGCATATTTTTCAACAACCAATACAAAATCCGCAGTACAGCTTTTAAATTCAAATGCGCCCTTTTCAACAATTGGCGGTATTGCGCCCCCGGCAGAGCCCATTTTTGAATAATCCAAAGTCTCGCCTGTTGATTCTTTTACTGTAAGCGCTCCCGCAATAACGCCATTAGGCGTTGCGATTAATTTCAGCTGCTCTCGAAGCGCATCAACCATGACCTCAACATCCTCAATTATCGGGTCGGATTCAGTTTGCTGGTCATCGAATGTATTTTCTCTTGTGCCCGGAATGCTGTGCTTTAGCGTATAATACAGCTGCCTTGTGGACAATGCCGGCTGGTTCTGCTCTAAAATCCATTTTATCTGTTTTGTGACAAGAAGTGTCTGCATGAATTTTTTTGCCTGATTTATATTGAAGTATGTCCTTTTCTGCTGTTTATCCCCAAGCATGATAAGTCCTGTCTCTTTGTCAAAATAAACATTGTTTAAAGACCGCTGTATTATATTCAATGAAGGACTTTTACCATCATTTATTTCCTTTAGCGTGTCTTTTCCAATAGTCTTCAGTTTTTCGATAATTTCTTCGGATTCATTCATTGTTTTCACCGTCATCGTCAGGTATGTAGTTGTCTATAAGTGTTTTTTGCTTAGGTATTTCTTTTTGTGTCTCTTCAGCCACCGGTTCCGATTTTTCATTAATCATTCCTGTTTCTTTGTCTTTTTTGTAGTCGTCGTCCTGCATATCTTCAATATCTCCGCCAATTGAACCGATTCTCTCATCAAGAAGCGCCTGTAATTTGACATCAATGTCCTCTTTTGGGATACTAGTTAAATTTGAGAGCGCTTCTGCGACTTCACCGATATACCGCGCGAATGTGCTTTTTTTCTGTTCCTGCAATCCTGCTTTCTTTTTTTTCCCAAGATATGATGAAAGCTTTCGCCCTGCTTCCTGTAGTGCAAGCTTTACTTCCTTAATTATCACAGAATATGATGCTATTGCCTCTTTTCCCTCAGAAGTGTATGGAACCCAGACAGATGCGATATGGATAGATATTGCAAGAGGCCCAATTGGAAGAGAGCCATTGCTTTGCTTTAAGTGATATCTTTTCCAGTCATTCTGGAGTACGGATTTTGTAATTGCGCATGCCGACTGCTCATATAAAAGAGGGACTTTATTCGCATATCTGAAAAGTTTTGCCGCACCTTCCTTTTCAAGATTACCGCCATATGCAAGACCCACTTCAATCAAGAAAGGGTTTCCGTGATACACAGATGGCGGTCTTGTAACACTTGATATGAATTCAGGCCGAAGCTCTTTTTTTAATCCTTCTTTTATCGCATCTTCACCAACAGCAGACAGGCAGTTGGTGGGCGGGTTCTGTATTTTTACATTCTGCATTGCATTTAATAATCGGTCTGCATCATCTCTTGATATTTTTTTAGGTTTTGTTTTCCCCCCAAGTTCTGATTTCAAAAGTATTTCTGTTATTGCCGTTCTCCCCATACGGGAAAATTCATCTGAAAGAAAAGAAGTTAAATTTTTTGATTGGGTTGTTTCAAGCATTCTTATAAGAACCCCGAGCTGAAGTCCTGCAGGATGCGGCTTTATTTCTTTTGATTCGGGTGGTAGTGTTTCTACAGCCCTCTCGAAATCAAATTTTTCGTTTTCAGGGTCAACGAAAATCATGCGGGCAAATGGGTTCATAATGGCTGTTTCCTGAAGATACTCGGGAACTGATTGTTTTCCTCTCGAATATTTTCCTTTAATGGATATTTCAATTCGGGTTCCACGGCCTTCATAGCCTTCAAGAGTATTTTCAGAAATTATTTCCGGCTCATTTTTTGTTGTGTCTATCCTAAGTTCATATATCTGTATTTTGCCGTCTCCTATTTTTGAGTATACTTTTGCCGCTTTTCCGGTTGTAAGCTGAGAGTAAAGAACAGCAGCGGAAATTCCTATTCCCTGCTGGCCACGGCTCTGTTTTAGCCTATGAAATTTTGAGCCGTAAAGAAGCTTTCCGAAAACTTTAGGGATATTTGCTTTTACAATTCCGGGACCATTGTCTTCAACAATTATTTTAAAACCATCTGCCTTTCCTTCAATTTTTTGTATTTCGATATATACATTTGGAAGAATTCGAGCATCCTCGCATGCATCAAGCGAGTTGTCAACAGCCTCCCGTATACAGGTGAGAAGTGATTTCTGGAGATTTTCATAGCCTAGAAGATGTTTGTTTTTCTCGAAAAATTCTGCAATGGATATTGACTTGTGTTTTTTTGCCAATGTCTCTGCTGTTATCTGTACGGTCATGTAAACACCAGTATCATAAATTCATGCTTTTTTTATCAAGGAATGCATACACAGCCTTGTGTG
>JAGLIP010000131.1 GCA_023142905.1 Candidatus Aenigmatarchaeota archaeon
ATGGAAATTTTATTGAATATAACAACGAGTTATACGGAATAAATTCCGTATAATTTCGCTATGGGCGCATCATTTGTTTTAAAGAAAAAATTATTCGTTTTCTCGCTGTATTGATTCGAGCATGCTTACGAGATTCCAAATTTCTGTTCTTGAAAATGCGGCGATGTTGGGGTCGTTGCTTGCTTCTTCAAGCAGGCTTGTGACTGTTGAAAGCTTGACAGAGTCTGTTTCTTCCTCTTTCTGAAGAATTTCTGCTGCTTCTGCTATCTTAGCTCTTATATTTCTTGGTATTCTCCGGTCTTCAGACATTTCAAGTACCAAAGGAATAATATCTTTTATTTCGCTCATAAGCACCACCTCTAACAAAAAGAATGACTGTTAACTTTATAGGCTTTAAACTCTTTTTATAGGTTTGCCTTAATTTAGTGGTTTTGCCTTGTTTTTGAACGATTCTTCTAATTTTTGAAGTATGCGGTTTTTCACATCAAGGACGCATTTTGGATTTTTTCCGTTTGCAGATGCTGCAAGCTTGTGCCCGCCAACGCTTCCGCCAATAGGAGATTCTGCGGTTTTTAGTATTTCAACAAGGTCTGTTTTGTTTTTAAGGTCGTGGCGCATTCTGGCGCTTATTCGGATATCATTGTTTTTTGTGTTTACGACAATTGCAATGTCTGCGGCAGAACGGACAAGTGCTAAAGCAATTTGTGACTCAAAAGAGCCGGTTCTTGAAAAAGCGACAACAACATCACCTATGCGGTACGAATCCATCCGTTTGAATGATTTTATTTTAGCAATTCTTGAGGAAATATCTTCTTGAACTGTGAGGGATGAAAATATTTCATGAAGTTCTGTGTATTCTAAAAGTTTTGTTATAATCTCTATGTCTTTTTTGTCTGCAATTCTAAAAAAAGCAGTATCTGCGACAATGGCGCATAAAAGGAAAAAAGATATCTCTTTTGTTATTTTTGTGTTAAGCTCATCCAGTATTTTCCATACAATGGTAGCTGTTGCATGTGCAGTCATGTCTTTTAGGACTGCAAAGGCGGTTTCTTCAAGATTGCCTTTTTCATGGTGGTCTATAACTGCGAGCTTTGCCCCTACAGGAATTTTAAAATCGCCAAGCTGCTCTTTTGATGAAACATCAACAACAATGTATGTGCTGTATTCTTTTTCAAGAGCCTTTAAAATAGGGTATGGGTATTTTTTCAATATGTTTGCGGATTGTCGGGATATTCCTGCGGGTGCAAAAATATCTGTTTTTATTCCTTTTTGGAAAAGCCCGCGCGATAATGCTATAGCACTTCCGATAGCATCAGGGTCTGCATTGTGGTGGACAAGAATTGCAGCGGTTTTTTGTTCTAAAAGTACGCTTATTAGTTTTTTCAATTCTTTTTTCTTTTTGCTTGATAGGCTTTTTTTTTCGTTTAGGTCGAAAAGGGCTGTGATTTTTTTGTAGTCTTTATGATTCTTGTTGGTACCGAATCCGTTTTCTCGCTCAAGAACGAAACCGGCTTCAACAAATTCGCCTATATCCTTATGGCATACAGAATAGGCAACGCCAGAATCTATAGATACCTGTCTTATTGAAAAGTTTTCTGCGGCTAATACTATTGGCAGTATTCGTATTTTTGTTTTTGAGCCTATGATGTTTTCTATCATTTGTGAGAATTATGTACAATAATTAATAAATGTATCTATTTTTAGATAGGGGTTTTCAAGTATTTTTAAATCATTTATTTGCAACTTGATGGAAAACTTTAAAAACCCTGTTGATTAAATAGTTTTTATGGTTTCTAAAAAAGAGAAAAAAGATTTGAAGAAAGCAGCAAAAAAGAATGCTAAAAAGTTAATATCTAATGTGAATTTGGATGCAAAGACAATTGCCATTATTTTGCTTGTACTGGTAATTGCTGTGATTAGTATCCCTGGAAAAACAAACAATGTTTCAAACGAAGAGAATAATGAGATTTCTAAGGGTGTTCCGGATATTGTGACGGTACCAAAACAGGAACCAACGCCAACAAAAAGTCCTGAAGTCCCAAAAGAACCAACACCATCATTTAAATTTAATGGGCTGAAGTGGAGCGGTACTTGCGGTGTAAGCGAAACTTCTTCTGTGTCCTTTCTTTATGAGTCTGATTTTGACGGCAAGCTTAACTGGAATGGTTCGGATTTTACAATATCTAAAAGTGCAACTGAGAGACCGCTTTTAAGCAATCCTGAAGAAGGAACATATAATTTTTATATAACTGATAGCACAAGCGCAAAAATCTATGAGTCGGTGGTTGTGTTTTCAAAAGCAAAGGCACGGGTATCGGGAGACATTGTGTTGGATTCACCAATTCTTTATGAATACCCTTCAGGGCTTAAAGATTACGGCGTTGATATAAATATAATAATACAAAATGCCGGAACAATGTCCGGATGCGTATATGTTAGCGGAAATGTTGACACAAAAAATATCGGAACCAAGTGCAGTTACTTCTCAGCACCGGGAACAACAGAAGAATACATATGTCGTGCAGAAGTAACTTTAGCGCAGGGAACTTACGATTATAGAATATTTCTTTCGGGTCTTGAAACTGCGTTTGTTAGAACCGGAAGCGTTTCTGTTCCTGTTTAAATTATTTAACCGTAACAGATTTTGCCAGATTTCTTGGCTTATCGGGATTAATCCCATTTAAGACTGAAAGATAATAGGATAATACTTGTATGGGTATTATGTTCGCAATGGGTGAAGTTCCATTAAGTTCCGGCACTTTTATGTGGAAGTTAAATGCTTCGTTGTCTTTTGGGCTTATGCCGATTACAAAAGCCCCCCTCGCCTTTACTTCCATGCAATTGGATATCATATCATTAAAGGTCTCGTCATTTGGAGCAAACGCAATTACTGGTGTCCTTTCTTCAATAAGAGCCATAGCCCCGTGTTTTAATGCACCCCCGGAAAATGCCTCTGCATGA
>JAGLIP010000132.1 GCA_023142905.1 Candidatus Aenigmatarchaeota archaeon
TTTGTTTTCCGTTGGTTCTTCTGTTTCCGCGCCCTCATCCTTAAAACTTTCTTCAGTAACCCCTTTATCCATAAAATACTGCTTTACCTGACTTTGGCTTGTAAGCCCGAAATAATCAAGGAATTTTCGAGTTATGGACACCATATTCGTATGCCCTGAAGGCTCAGTCCTTATGAATCCTTTGCCGCTAAGCTCTTTTATGTGGTCATAAGCTCGGTTCCCCCGAAGCTGTATGACTTCGGACTGCTTTATCGGATTTTTGAATGCAACTAATGACAGCGTTTGCATAACCGCGCGCGTCAAGTCCCTCTCAGGCGACAGATGCTCAACATGCTTTAAGAATTCGTCTTTTACCTTGAGCTCAAAAATACCCTCTTTCCTTTCAACAACCTTTATCCCGTGCTCATCATAGTGATTTTCCATATCCTTTAGAATATCTAATATCTTCTTTTTGGGCATGGATTTTATCGGTTTTACAATCGCATACAATTCTGCAAGAGAAAGCGGCTTTGCAGCTACAAAAAGCGCAGCTTCCAGGATGTTTTTTATATCTTTCATGCTCATTACCGCAGTTTTCTTTCAAGGTCACTCAAGCGCAGCGAAAATCTCTTTACCTGCAGCTTGTCTAAAAGGTCTGGATAGCGATTTGCCTGGTCTAAAACAAATTTAAGCCGAGTCATTTCTTTTTTATATTCTATAGTATTGTCTGTATTTTTCATCATAATATTACAACTTGTGAATTTTTATATCTCCGAAAAGCTCGTCCTGTATGCATCGTATACGCTCCTCATTTGAAAGGTGCAAAAGAGAACTGAACTTCCTTAGCGTGTCTTCTGAACCGCTTTTGTTGCCCAATAACTGTGAAAACACCACGCCACCGCCTTGAGTTTGTGAAAGAAATTCATTTATCTTGCCGTAAAGCTCTTCAATACTCGCGCTTATGTCCTGACCGTTAAGCTCTACCTGAAAAAAATGTTTTGCCTCTCGCCTGTGCTTTACCTTCATAGCACCCCCAAGAGCGTCGATAAGCTCATCTAAGGTCACTCTTCTTTTAGGCTGCCGCCTTATTGGAAGTTGTATGTTTGGAAGGATTATTTTTTTATCATCTCCAACAGTCATTAAAGGTGTATCCTCGTCAAAACCGCTCAAGAAGTCATCTTCAAAAGCATCTTCCAATGCTGCATCCACCCCAGTATAACTCAATGTTTCTGATTTCAGGCGGTATATTATGGCTGCCGCAAGAAGAATCTTTGAAGGCACTGTAAGATCCATATACCTCATTTTCTGTATGTGGTCAGAAAGCCTGTCATTCAGCTTGAAAAGGTCAACATCCCATGGATCCATGTCCTTCGTAAGGCTGGTAAGAACTTCTCTCCAAGCTCCTTCAGAGATAAGCTCAAACAGATTTTCATTATCAATAGAACCAATAGAGACTATTGTCTCAAAAGATTTATCTTCCATCGTGCATATCACCAACGCAATTCAAAAAAATTTGAAAAGTTAATCCTTTTTTCCAATCCACCAAAGCATTTTTTTGCCAAGCCCTATATTTGCCATCTCAAGCTTGCCTTTTATCTTGCCTTCGGATTTAAGTTTATAGCAGTGGATATTTGCTGTTGACCAAGAAATATTTGCCTGTTTTGCAAGCTCATATGTGGAAATAGGTCCTTTGGATTTTTTTAGAATCTGTTGTGTTATCTGGTCTACTGTAATGTTTTTCATTTGTTTTACCTCCCGAATTTTGGATAGGCACAATTTTGCTCCCTCAAACAAATCGTGGCTACACGGCAATATGTCGAGATATCGCCGATGTACAATACTGTGCCTAATGGAGTATATAAAGGTTGTTGTGATTTAGTATATAGGTTGTGCTTTGATTAGGATGCAGTATCGGGAATAAAATACGGATAGGCTTCAAATGCATCAACTATTTCTTGTTTTGTAACGGGAGCTGTTTTTCTAAGTTGTTTACACATCCGAACATTTTCCAAAATATTCTCAGAAGTTAATTGCTCTGTAGCGTTAAATATGACTTCCTTATAAAATTGCACTAAATTACTCAGAGCAGGGTTTTTTAATGTTTCATCTTTTTGAGCAATGTCTTTTAACTGTATAATACTCTGTTCATTAAGAACATCAATTTCTTTCTTAAGTTCGTTAAAAATTTTATTTTCATTCATTTTAAGATACCTGCTTGAATTCTCAGAAAACTTCATAGATACATAATTTTGAACAATAAAAATGCGTTTAAATAACTCGCCAAACAATTCACCATCCATTGCAATATTATTGCCGCTAGATTCGCCATTACACTGCTCTTCAAGAAGTGAATAATAACCGTCTATGATTGTTCGCTCACAAAGCCCTAAAGGAGTATTTCTATAAACTTCGGCGCTCGGTTCATCAAAGTATATGTCGGAATACCACATCAATCTATTTTTATCATTATACCCTTGCGTAACTCTTTTAGCAAAATGCTTGAGTATTGACTCATCAATTTCAAACAGTTCCTTAGGTGTATTCAATGTATATCCTTTTTCCATAACATCTACCTATTTACCACTCAATAATGACTAGTTATAAAAGTTTATAAATATATGTGCGCTATGAAATGTGGATATCATGAAATCTCTATGCAACCCCGCCCTAAAGGACGGGGTTTATTTGGTTCGGTTTCAAGCCCCGAGAGAATCAAAGATTCTCTGGATCCAAAAAATTCTTCGCATTTTTTCGGGTCTCCAACTGTCAACTTCGACCTAAAGGACGGAGTTTCAACAGTTGTAGATGATATGTTTTACGAACTACCCCGCCCGCAAATAGATAAACTGGCACCGTTTTCCCTAAATCCTTTGTTTTACGAGAAGGAGATGGCAGAAAGAACCGGCGGTGTGGACAGCTCATCACTTTGAATTGTTGAAGCTCCG
>JAGLIP010000133.1 GCA_023142905.1 Candidatus Aenigmatarchaeota archaeon
AAACCTAGAAATCCAAACCTGCAATTTTCTCTTATTTTTTTATTCTATGAGAAATTGCGAAGATAGCGGGAGCTATGTTTGTGGTTTGTTGAAGAAAATTGTATGGACAAAATATTGCCTGCGTGAAATGTCAGTTTACAGACCCGTTGCATATATAGGGTTTAATTCATCAACCATGTATTTTATGTCTTGGTGTTCAAAATTACGCATATCTGTTATTATTTCTATGGCTTCTGAATTTCTTCTTAAATCAAGCTTTTTAAATCCCTTTGGAAGTTCTTCTTTTCTGTAATTTTCGGCATAAATATTTATCTTGAAACTATCTTGTTTAAAGTCACCAACCCATATGTACTTTGGATTCGTACCCGTTAGTTCTGTAAGCGATTTTACATCAACCCATATATTGCCGCGGATATGCGAATAGATATCATCCAACCGAATAGAAACAAAATTATGTTGTTCGTACTTTCTTTTCTGTTCGGGTGTGATGGGGATTACATCACCTACGACATTACCATAAATGCTTTGCTGCAACGCACATAGTTCCGGTCTTATTTCGATGGGTTCTATTTCGTCCATAGAATCACTTTCTGTTTAATTACCACGGAACGATAAATAGTTAAATATCTTTTGGATATTTTAGCGGCGGCCACAACCAAAAAGTATTTATTCACCCACCGCCATATATTTACTATTTGGTGATTACATGGGTGAATTTTTAACAGGCTCGTGTGGGCGAGGTAGAGTTTATGAAGCATTTCTTCTTCTTCCCGCAATTCAGAAACACATAGAAAATACGCTGCTAAAAAAACTTAAATATGAAACAGACAAGACAATTTACGCTCTTGGCTGCGGAGATACAACAATGTATTCGCCAAACAACAAAATGGTTTATGTTGATTCCAACAAAGCTGCCTTGGGAGAAACTGAAAAAAATCTCAAAGAATCCGGGCGAGATCTTTCAACAAGTGTTTTTTTGAATAACCCCGCTGTTGATGTTATTCCAAAATATGATGGAATTGCGCTACTTTGCTGGTCTCTGCATCATATGATAAGCAAAGATGACAAAACTATTGATAATGCATTGCTTGAAAAGCATATTAACTATCTTTCAGAGAATTACTCACGCATATTGATTGGAGAAGCAGGTCTTGATTTGCCGGATTTATTTGGAGGAGCTCATCTGCATCTCCCTCATGATACATTAAAAAACAGGTTTGAAGCCATTGGTTTTGATGTTGTTTGTGAAGAAATACTAATATCCAAAGACCGCGAAGCGATTGTTAATAATATTCCATTAAAACCATGGTTTAACGGCAAAACAGATGCTACTGAACGGTTTCTTATGGATGTATTTTTAGAAATGAACGAAGATAAGGGTATAAACGACAAAGCCGCATATATCCTCGATATCAAAAAGCTTAAATAGTTTAGTCATTAATTCATATTCGCGGAGTGGAAGTTACGCATCAGGGATTCGTGGCGCTTCTTTCATCTGATGAAAGAAATGTGTCTGCAAAGAAAATCCTTAGAAAAGTCCGTCCTCCCACAAGCATGTTATGCTTGTGTATCCCGCTTAACTGCGGTTCCTGAGAGGGAAGGCAATGCATCAGAAACGATACGGCCTTTGGTTATAGGTTGATGCCGTTAAGGCTGACGATCCCAAAGGAACGATGAAACGGGCATCCGTGGGAGCAAGTGAGAATTCACGCTTAGTCGAATGCTAAAATTCCTACCAGTTTCGGACAATACTGGTGCCGAAATTACGACGGGAATGAAACAAAAGGCGGCTTACTCTCCACACCGCGCCAATAATCTTTTTATAATTTAGTTTATAGTGTATTAATATGGCGAAAGAAAAAACATCAATGCCCCAATCAACTGCAGGGCTTGTAAGGTATTTTGACGAATACAAAGAAGCAATACAGATTCCCCCACAAGCGATAGTCGGTTTGTGTGTAGGGATTATTGTAATCAGTGTTTTTATGAGGATATTTTTTATTTGAGTTACTATACATTGTGGCGCATTAATTTTTAGAAAACAAATTTTTTGTATCTCTGTAAGATATTATCATAACAGACTTCTAAGATACGCAGAATATATTCAATAAGCAATAGTATTATAAATTTTTATAACTGCATAAATACTGTGTTTATATGACATTCGCAATATATATTGAAAAAGACCCATCAGCCTGTATGAAAATTGCCACAAAGGTGTTAATAGACCAACATGGTGGTCTTACTACCCACTTTCGCCCCAACAATATACACGCTATTGTTTATTATGGGGAAATACCCAAACAATGCACTAAATATCCTACAGTTATCGATAACTCTTTAACAACTGGCACTATCACTTCAGTAACTGAAGAGTCCATTCCTGAAACGATAAGCGACCTTCTTAAAGACCACGAACACACAATATTTATTCCGGTTAAAGTATTGCATGAAAAATCTCCTGTGGGTGGATGCATATTGAACCTAGAGAACAAATATGCTGGATAGCCCAAAATCAACTACAATAGACCCACCTATATAAAATTACGGTTTGTGCTTGCAGGCACAAGCTTTATATAGTTAACGCCGCATATAAGGGATGTTGAATTCTTTCATGAATGAAACCACACAAGTTTCATGAATTTAGAAAGAATCTTACAGAACCTGTAAGGTTTTAGCAAATTGCTAATGCATGCGTTACCTTTATAAAAGATAGCTAAGCATTATTGGCTTAACGCTAAAAATATATTTACAAAAAAATTACAAGGACGAAGAGAAAAATGGCAAAAACAAAATCACCACGACACGGATCTATGATGTACGCACCTAGGGTGAGAGCTAAAAGAATCTATCCAA
>JAGLIP010000134.1 GCA_023142905.1 Candidatus Aenigmatarchaeota archaeon
GTACTTGGAATGCGCGGCAAAATGCCTAAACCACTTCCACCTCAGGCAGATCCTGTGCCTATGATAAACATGCTTAAAAAAACAGTAAGAATCAAACTAAAAGACACGCCCGTTTTACAGTGCTCTTTTGGTGTTGAATCAATGAAGACCGAAGAGCTTGAAAAGAATTATGAAGCAATAATATCTGCAATCCTAAAGAAGCTTCCTTCTGGGAAAAACAATATCAAAAGCGTCTATGTAAAGACAACTATGGGTGCGCCTGTAGAGGTTAAGGTATAAGGTGTTTGTAATGGTTCAACAATGGAAAATAAAAAAAGTGGATGAACTTGCAGAAGATTTCAAGAACAATAAAGTAGCATGCATGATTGACCTGCATGACCTTCCTGCAGCAGACCTTCTTTCAATAAAAACAGCAATAAAAAAAGTAGCAAAACTTAAGATGACAAAAAAAAGAGTCATTGAACGCGCTTTTGAAAAATCAGGCAAAAAGGGTGTTTGCGGCCTTATGGCTTTAAACCCAAAAATACCTGCAATTATTATCACTGATGAAAATCCGTTTAAAATTTACAGTATGCTTGAAAAAAATAAATCTCCCGCACTTGCAAAGGCAGGAGATATAGCTCCTGAAGATATTGTAATTCCTAAAGGAGATACAGGACTTCCTCCAGGACCTGCAATTGCAGACCTTCAGAAAGCAGGACTTAAGGCGGCAATAAAGGGCCAAAGCATATCTGTTATGGAAGAAAAGGTTGTTGCAAAAAAAGGAGATGAAATAACATCTGCTGTTTGCGATGTTTTGTCCAAGCTGAACATAAAGCCTATGGAAATAGGAATCAATATGATTGGCGCTTGGGAAGATGGAATAATCTATGAAAAAGACATTCTTGCAGTTGATGGAAAAGAATATGAACGCAAGATCATACAAGCATGTTCCGGCGCATTCAACCTGGCATACAATGCAAATTACCTAACAAGCGAAATAGCACCGCTAAAGATTACCGAAGCGCACTTGAATGCGCTTAACCTGGCAGTAAATGCAGGAATTATCTCAAAAGAAACAGTTGAAATATTTATCCAAAAAGCACGAGCACAGCTTGGTGCACTTGCAGGCGCATTGCCTGAAAATGCACGAGGCGATGTTGCTGTCGGCGTTTCGACATCTGCAGAAGAACCTCAAAACGAAGACAAAAAAGATGAAAAGAAAGAAGAACCAAAAGAGGAAAAAACAGAAGAAGAAGCTGCAGCAGGTCTTGGAGCATTATTTGGATAATTCATAATTAGGAGGAGAATAATATGGAGTACATATACAGTGCAATGCTTTTGCATGCAGCAGACAAAAAAATTGACGAAGCATCTGTAAAAAAAGTTTTGGATGCGGCGGGCGTTAAAGCAGACAATGCAAGAATCAAGGCACTTGTTTCCGCACTTGACGGCGTTAACATTGAAGAGGCTATGAACAAAGCAGCAATCGCCCCTGCAGCAGGCGCACCAGCTCAAGCAGCTCCGGCAGAAGAGAAAAAAGATGAAAAGAAAGCCGAAGAAAAAGAAGAGAAAAAGGAAGAAGAAGCTGCAGCAGGTCTAGGCGCACTTTTCGGATAAATTGATTTTAACTATTTGTGTCTTGAAGGTGTTATTTAGCCTTCAAAATATATCTTATTTCTTTTAATTTTTACAAGATAGCTTTCGCTATGGAGTCAAAAAATAGAAAAAATAAAGATAATATGATTATATTAAGAAATTTATCGTTTTTTCTTTGCTGGCTTTCTTGTTGGTGCTTTTCGTTTTGGTGCTGGTTTCCTTACAGGCGCCTTTCTTGTTGGTGTTTTTCTTGCTGCGGGTTTTCTTTTTAGTACTGGTTTTTTAACTACCGGTTTTGCTTTTGGCTTCTTTTTAACCAAACCTTTTACAGCAGACATTATTCTTTTTATTGGCATGTTTCATCCCCCCTTTTTTATTTTACGGTATTTTATGATACGGTTTAGGTGTTTATATAGTTTTTTCTAAACCTGTGTTACACCATATAACTAATCTAAAAAACAATCATCATGCATTCAACGCCGGAGAGAATATTTATTAAATTCTTAAGACAAACAGTTTCTAAAGATTGTTGGTGGTTTGAATCTTAAATCAAAAATACGATGCAATTGTTGTGGGTGCCGGGATATCCGGACTTCTTTCAGCTTTGGCTCTTTCAAAGAAAAGAAAGAAAGTATTGGTTCTTGAGAAAGCAGATGTTATTGGCGGTAATTGCAGATCCTATAGTGTTTCCGGATTTCGGGTTGATACGGGTCCTCATGCCATCACATGGCTTAAAAAAGGCCCTCTTGTAGACCTTATGGATGAATACTTTGATGTTATGCCTAAATTTGAAGAGCATGGAAATTATTTTGTCCGGGATTCTGAAAGGCTTATCAAATTCCCATATACATTACAGGCACTTGCAAGATTCAATGTCTTTTCAAAAACAGACAGGCTTTTGATGGCAAGAGCATTTGTTGATGCAACAAAAAACCACACGCTTGACGAGCCAATTCTTAACAAAAGTGTAACTGATTTTCTTAAAAATTATCCTATAAGCAAACGGGGGCTTATGTTTATTGATACTTTGTCTTATTTTCTTTCCGGAAGCTCTATGGATGACACGCCTATGTGGAGAATACTTTCCGGCGGAGGGGCAACACACGAGCTTTCAACGGGTTTACGGAAGAAAATATCCGGTGTTGTGGGTGTTGTCGCAAACAGGCACGAAAGCCACCAGGGGTATCCTAAAGGGGGTATCCAAAGCATCACAAGTTGTATTATTGCATCCATGCCTGA
>JAGLIP010000135.1 GCA_023142905.1 Candidatus Aenigmatarchaeota archaeon
ATTTTCTGATAATTGTATTGCAGCCGCGCAACAAGACCCCAGCGACCCATTATAATAGACCTAAAAAGCGTGTCTAATAGATCTCCTGACATCTTAAGCCTTTTGTTTGCGTAATGGTCAAGATCTTCTGCTGCTATTTTTCCTTTGTTGAGCCTGATTAGGTTATTCATGACAACGCCTAAGTATTTTGCTTTTTTAATCCTGTCTTCAGGAGTCGTTCCCATGTATGCTAGAAGATAATTGTCAAGTATGTGAAGAACTCTTTCAGGTATTTGTTCCTGCTGCCTTATTTTTAATTTTTTCCCGATGTATTCTATTGCTTCTTCTTTGTTATTCAATCGGGCATCGTAAAGATTTATGAACACATCTTCCATTTCATCTTCTTTGTCTGTTATTGCGTCTAAGACCTCTTTATCTGATTCAAATCCAAGTGCCTTTAAAAGCACAACAATCGGAACCGGGTTGGAAGAAAGGCTTGCAAATCCTACATCGATTATGCCTTCAGGTGTCCGCCTGAATGCGTGCCTTTGTGTGTATCCGCCTTTTTCGGCATCAAGCCTTGCGGTTATTTCATCTGCATCTTTTTGAAGTATAAGCCTGTTAGGTGCTATTTCCTCAGATAATATAAGAACCCGCTCAGTTCCGTTTATTATAAAATAACCACCAGAATCATTTGGGTCTTCGCCGGCATCAATCAACTCTCCTCTAGTCATTCTTGAAAGCTTGCATAATGCGGATTGAGCCATTATAGGTATCTCTCCAATCTCAACTTCTTCTGTGCTATGCTCACGGCCTTCAAAAACCGGAGTCATCTCAACAAAAAGTGGTGAAGAATAAGTAATATTTCTAATTCTTGCTTCTAGAGGAAGAATTTCACGGACAGAACCGTCGGCCTCTCTTGTCTGGGGGCTTCCAAGAGATATCTTTCCAAGCTTAATATATAGTTCTTCTCCTGTAGGAAGCTCTATTGTGATTTTCCCGATATCATTTACTGTTTCCTGAAGCCTTCGCTTAACAAAATCATTATAGGATTCTATCTGATGCGCAACAAATTTTTTGTTTTGCGCCATCTCATCTACAAAGCTTTTTACTATTTCCATTATTTCACCCACACATTGCTCCAAACTGAAGCGAACAAATAATTATTCTATGACGAACCGAAAGTATTCTGTTGTTCCTGCGGTCTGGCTGTTTCTTGTTATTTTTAAAATATCGCCTGCTTTAGCACCGATATTTACTGCAGCCGGATCATCAACAGAAATCTGAGGAAGCTGCTCGTTTACGATATTTAATGAGCTTAGAAGTTTTTTTGCTTCTTTTTTATCAAGAATTTCGTGCGTTGGTACAAGTTCGTGATTTTTTAGTATGTCCTCATCTTTCAAGTAAATGCAACCCATTTTTTTAGTATTTTAGTTATTTTTGTATGTTTGTTGGCGAGCCCGAAGGGATTCTCACCTACCCTTTTCGTAGTCGAAAAGGCTATGGTTCACCCAAAAGACCGAAGCGCACGCGCTTTCATGTATTTAGGCCAAACAACCCATGTTATATCTAATTTGCCGTTTTTTACAAAACAACTGTTTTGTTGTTGGCGAGCCCGAAGGGATTTGAACCCTCGACACCCGGGTATCTTCTACAGATGGAAGATGACCGTCTGGTTAAAAGCTTCACCCTCGTATTAAGAGCCCGGTGCTCTAGCCAGACTGAGCTACGGGCCCACCAATAATTATTATTTTGTGTATTTTGTGCCCAAAATTTAACACGATAAATATACACCCAATAGACTTATAAAGGCATATGTCTTTTTGTGTTCTTCATTTTGGCGCCCCAGCCGGGACTTGAACCCGGGTCCAGAGAGTGACAGTCTCTGATGATAACCAACTACACCACCAGGGCAATTGAATATTACTACATAATCATGAGTGTGTGTTATACGAAACCAAATTGAAAAATTTTGTCACTTTTAACAAGCACCTAGAGCATATAATAAATAGCACCTGGCAATGTCCTGAGGTTCCCGCCCAAAGGCAGTACCACTCAAATCGCAGGAGAACTTAACTTCCGAGTTCGAGACGGGATCGGGTGTGGCCTCTCCGCTATGATCGCCAGATTAACTAAAATAGAACCCTCAGCTTTATAAGCTTTGTGGTTTTTTGGTTTTTTGCGGCTCCGCCAATTTAAGATATGCTAGAGAAAAGCATATTGCTGAAAATGGGTATGTCAATATCCAACCTACAGAAACTGCCCCCCCAATTGCGTTAATCACCCACATGATGATGCAGAGCATTATTGAAAACTGGAAATTGTCTCGCCCTAATTGGTAGCTTTTTTTAAGGGATGCAATCGCACCCGTTTTTTCATTTATGGCAATAGGTATTGCATATTGAAAAAGCACTATTAGTATTAAACCCGGTATTACCAATGCAACAAACCCAAGCATTATAGCAACTGCCGTCAATATGACCAATGCCCAACTTACAAAGAAATAGTCAAATCCCTTAAAAACATCTTTAATCTCAATCTCTTTATTGTTTATTATCTTTAATGCCATGTAGTAAATTCCAAAAAATAGTGGTGCTATTGTTATTATAAATATAGAACCCAATGCTGCGATAATCGTAGCCATAATAAGCACAACCACTTGTTTTTTATAAAAATCAAAACTTTCGCTTAAAATATCTTCAACTTGCATACATACACCCCTAGCAATTATAATTAATGATGGTATTATTTGTTTTCTGTGTTTATATATGCATATAGTATAGACTCTTAGTGAAAGATATTTTGTAATATTTTAACCACTTTTCAGGGAAAAATATT
>JAGLIP010000136.1 GCA_023142905.1 Candidatus Aenigmatarchaeota archaeon
AAAGACGGAGACACAATAAAAGTTGATTATGTTGGCACATTAGAAGACGGGACTGTTTTTGATACATCTATTGAA
Source organism: Candidatus Aenigmatarchaeota archaeon (assembly GCA_023142905.1). GTDB lineage: Archaea > EX4484-52 > EX4484-52 > EX4484-52 > B79-G9 > GLR112. Next base: position 76 of record JAGLIP010000136.1, read on the forward strand.
TCAGTTGCAAAAGAGGCTGGAAAATTTCAGGAAGGAAGACCGTACGAACCTCTAGAGTTTAAGGTCGGTGCAGGTCAGATGATAAAAGGATTTGACGCAGCCGTTGTTGGTATGGAAGTAAACGAAGAAAAAACAGTGACCATTCCACCGGAAGAAGCATACGGGCAGAGAAACGAAAAACTCATACAACAAATCCCTATAGATACGCTTAAGAATGCCGGAATTGACCCCAAAGAAGGTATGACAATATCTGCAAACGGGAATCCCGCGCAAATAACAAATGTTGAAGACGGTACCGTTACTATTGATTTCAACCACGAGCTTGCAGGAAAAACTTTGGTATTTAAGATTACATTAAAAGAAATATTGTAAGGTGTTTTATTGGTAAAAACAGGAATGAAAAGTGTAATACATATAGACTATTCTGACAAGGTCAAAATAAAGCGCGTTGAAGGCGGTTTAAGGTATGATGCTGTTGTTGAGATTGGTGATGGTTGCGAACTTTTCGTTTCCCAAAAACAGCTTGAAAACTTAAAAAAAGAGATTACAAACACCCTAAGTTCAAAGACCAATTAACGACCAAGAGTGCCCAAGATATCCGCCTTTGTGACAATGCCGGTGATTTTGTTATTTTCTAAAATTATTACTGCTTGATTATGTTTAAGAATAGACATCAAGACATCTACGGGCGTTCTTTCGTTTACTGTTGGAAATGCGTTGTCCATGATATCAAAAACTTTCAGTTGTTTTATATTTTTGTTTTTAATCATTATTTTTTCAAGTATTGTTTTTTCAGAGACGCTTCCGACAATTGCCTTGTTTTCAATGACAGGAACTTGAGAGATTTCTTCTTTTTTCATAAGGGTTATTGCCCGCGCGACTGTGTCTGTTGGCTTAACAGTGACGATATTCTTTCGCATGATGTTTTTTGCTTTTACTTTGTTCTTGCTTTCAAGAACATCAAGTGCGCTAAAAATCCTGCCGACAACACTGTAAGATGGCTCAATTATGTTGCTTTCCAATTTTGCAATCAATGATTGTGATATTTCTGAGCGAAGTGCTAATTGAGCCTGTGTTATTCCAAGTGCAATTCTTCTGCGTTTAATTTCTTTAATATTTGGAAACATGCATTATTCTTGTAGGAATAATTTTATTAAGTTTTGTGTCGTTTGTTATTGGTTTTTTAATAAACGCTATAACGGCACAGTGCCGGGCAAAGATTTATAAGGGGTGAATGCAAATATAATTATTAGGATGTGACCCACACATTCAGTAAGCTGGGGGCGATGCCGTAAGGTAGAATTTCCGGAACAAAAACCAATCTCGGTGGGTGTAAAATAGTAATCGGGCATACATTGCCAAAATAATACTTTTGCGTTTTGCACCCATCCGGGCCCAAGTTTCTTTGTGATTTTTAATTTACAAAACTGCTTAGATTAATCTCAAATACAGAAACAGGAACTTCCAGATTCCAGTTGTTTAATACTTTTGGGTGTATTTCTCCAAGATATCCGATAGTCTTTCCACTCAATTTTATTTCAGCAGATCTCCCTTCAATGAACGATGGATGGTTTGCTTCTTTGATTGTGCATTTTATGTCAAGCGCGCGCAAAGCACTTTCAAGAGTTGCCTTTATTTTTGAGAAATCTGAATCAATACCCGCACTTGCGAACGCAAGATGCATGTTTTCTTTTGTGGAAGTTTCTGAGTTTTTGTCAAACAGCATAACATCTCCAATCTCGAAAAGATTCTGGGGATATTCATGATGCGTGTTTTCAGACAATATTTTCATCAATCCTGAAATGAGTGTATCGCGCAGCGTGTCATACTCAACATTCGATGGGTTTTCTGGCTTTACCAATTCCCTTTTTTCAGTACTCATTTTTTCACACAGATTCATCTCATCTGTTATGTGATAGCTTTTGCATTCAAGAGCACCGAAACCGGTCATGACTTCTGCTGTTTTTCGCTCCATAATAGTCTTTTGAGATTCACCTGCAATGGTTGCAACAGCAGGAATCACTTCCTCAAAATTTTCATAGCCATACGCAATTGCAATGTCTTCTACAATATCCATCGGGTGCAGTATGTCTGCCCTGTATGCCGGAACAAGAGCATACCCTTTTTCATAGCCAATACCCATTTTTGCCAGCAGTTTTTTGATGTCATTATCGCTTAAATTTATTCCCAGCAGCTTTTCTGTGTATTTTTTATCTATTTTTATTTTTCTTGGGGTAAAATCAGGGTATTCAAACTTTTTAGTTCCGTAATCCATTTCAAGCGAATAGATTGTTCCGCCCATATCATCAAGCGTTGCAAGCATTATATTTATAGCAACTTTAAGTGTGTTTAAATCAGTTCCTGTTGCCTCAATAAAAACATCTTTTGTCTTTTCTGTTATTTTACCCACATCATGCGAATTTATGATGGGCGGCATAGACATAATTGTGTCTTTTTTGTCAAGAAATACCGGATATTTTTTTAGCCCCTTAATGATATGGCCGTATTCTTTTCCTTTAGGGTGTGTTTCTAAAATATTGTCTGCCAAAATCTCGGTTTTTCCTTCAAGCGGCCTAAATATTATTTTTTCTTTCGAAATAGCCGTAAATGTTATTGGCATCGTTATCTTATCTAATGGATAAAGCCCAATTCCACCTTTCTTTCTTTTACGAAGGAGTGTGACACCAAGCTTTTCCTGCAATTGCATAATGGATACGATTTTTTTATC
>JAGLIP010000137.1 GCA_023142905.1 Candidatus Aenigmatarchaeota archaeon
GGTTACTTTTATCATATAGATAGCGATTCATAGATTCTATGTCCATTAGTGGTCTACTTCTTTTTGATGGTTTGTTTATTACTCCTTTTTCAATATATATGTCTTTTTTTGTAATGATTGTATTTTTAGGGATTGCAATAATTATAGTATTTAATTCTTCAATACTTTGGTTTTCTTCATATGTTGTGTTGAGCCCATAAGCATAAAACCATTTGGGTTTTTTCTTATCATTTCCTATCGTAAGGCTCTTTTCTTTCAATGCACCGACATTGTTTGAAACAATTACGGCAGCAATATTATTTTTCGGAGAATAGGCATTAATAACTGTTGCTTTGTTGCGCTCTTTTCCACCATACCCGCCGCTTTTTCTGTATATGGGAACTTGAAGATGTATTTCATCCGGAGAGATTCCGTAATGGCTGCTTATTGTGTTTGTGGTATTTATTATATTTAGTCAGTCATACATTGTAGTTTTGGTTGCGTGTGCTTTTTCTATAGCCCATTTATTGAAAACGCCGCCAATATCTGTGTATGTTTTTTCTGTATTGATTTCAAGTATTTTAAGAGTCATAGCAATCATTAATCTATTTGCAGAACCTCTTTTGGATTTCCGCCAAGAAGAGTTATTGCATCTGTAAGAGAAAGAGGATTTGTTCTTTTGTTTTTTCGAGTTATGAATTCCTTTAATATTTTGGGCGTAATATTTAATGTCTTAGGCATTTGTTTTTTACCATTCCAAACTTGTTGTGTTTTGTAGACCTCAAAGGCGATTCCATTATTTTTTAGATTGTCTTTTATTTTTTTTAAGCGCATAATTGCGTTGTAATGTGTGTAAAAATCATCAACATCTCTTATGTTGTGCGGGTTGAATGTTATTTGCCGCGGAACAACAAAATATGCATTGGTTGTGTCCATAAATTTACCTCTTTGTTTGGTGGTGATTTTTTTAGGGTCGTCCAAAAAATCCCATTTGGATGAATGCGCGTTAGAGGTTAAGAGGGTTTGCTTGCTTAGGATTTGGCTTGTGGAACTACATACTTCAACACAGCGGTTTGGAAAGCAAACATCTATATCTGTAGCATGCCTTGTTTTTGAATTGCTGGGGGATTCATCGTGTACGCTGACAACATATTGGATGTATGTGGTGTCGGGGTTGATTTTTACATCCTGTGTGTTGAATAAATGCGCCATGTCAATAGCGACCTTTACTTCAAAAAGGGTATTTGAGATATGAGAATAATTCCATGGAGTTTTACATGTTTGTTTGATAATCCAAGGTAAATATCGGTCTGCATCTGCTCCAAGTATTGAAGATGCGGTATCGTACATTTCATGAAATTTTGCGGGGTTCGCACCACATATTTCAAGAATAACATTATTGATATCTTCGGGTTTATAGTGTGTTGGAAGTATGCTATACTTAAGGGCAATATCATTTAAAATACTCAAAATACCACCAGTTGTTATTTGTTTTTATTATTAATCATTTAACCGTAACACTTATATTCTTATTTGGATCGTTGTTTGGTGTTGTATATATTTTTAAGATTGCATATGCAACAAATATTCAATAGATGGGTGACTTATGGCGAAAAAATCAAAGATTTATGTTCCGGATACTTCAGCTATAATCAATGGCAATGTGACGGAACTTATAAATAAAGGAAAATTAACCGGCGAATTGATAATTCCCGAGTTTGTGATATCTGAACTTGAAAATCAAGCGAATAGCGGTAAGGAAATTGGTTTTGAAGGTTTGGAAGAACTTAAAAAAATACGGGATTTATGCACGAAGAAAAAAATAAAAATATCTGAATTCGGCCGAAAGCCGACAATTGAAGAGATACGGCTTGCAAAATCAGGACGAATAGATTCCCTAATAAAAGACATTGCAAAAGAACATTCAGCAACACTTGTTACCGCAGATATCGTGCAGGCAAAATCAGCAGAAGCAGTCGGTCTTGGTGTTGTTTATTTTAAAAAAGAGGATATAACAAAACTTCAGCTTGAGAAATATTTCACAAAAAATACAATGTCTGTGCATCTGAAAGAAGGATGTACACCAAAAGCAAAAAGAGGGACTCCGGGAAAATTCAATTTAAAAGAAATAGGGTGTGGGATACTTACAAATGAGTACCTGGAAGAGCTTGCTCATGAAGTTATGGAAATTGTGAGGGTATCTGACGATGCATTTTTGGAGATGGGATTTAGGGGCGCTACAGTTGTGCAGTATAAGACATATCGTATTGCAATAACCAGACCGCCGTTTTCAGAAAAAATGGAGTTAACTGCTGTTCGGCCTACAATGAAAACAGATCTTGAAAGCTATATAATGTCTGGTAAATTAAAGCAAAGGCTTGAAACCCGGGCAGAAGGCGTTATTCTTGCAGGACCACCCGGTCATGGGAAATCAACATTGGCGCAGGCGTTGGCTGAGTCATATAAAAATCAGGGGAAAATTGTAAAGACGATGGAACAGCCACGAGATTTACAGGTAGATCCTGAAATAACACAATACGGTGCTCTTTCAGGGGATATGGATAAGACTGCTGATCTTCTTTTGTTGGTTCGTCCGGATTTTACAATATATGACGAGGTAAGAAAAACAAAGGATTTTCGCCTGTTTTCCGACATGCGCCTTGCAGGGGTCGGAATGATTGGTGTTGTGCATGCAACAGAGGCAATAGATGCGGTTCACAGGTTCATCGGGCGAATTGAGCTTGGCATGATACCGCAGGTAATTGACACAATTATTTT
>JAGLIP010000138.1 GCA_023142905.1 Candidatus Aenigmatarchaeota archaeon
TTATCCTCTAATCAATTATGAGGTGATATTATGGAACATGTTTATGCACGATTTTCTTTAGAACCAAGTTCGATACGAACTAGAGACGGGTCTCCGAAAACAGGAGTACCTATATTGACAAGAACCGTAGTTGAGGCATTAAAAGAAAAAGGATATTCTGTTTTTGAATCATCCATAAGTTGTTGTGGCGTTCCTGACATGCTTGTGTATGGGGATTTAGATAACATGTTAGTTGATATTAGGAATGTTTCAAATAACGCGGGTTTAGTATTCAATTCTGGCGAGGTTTATACGGAAATAACCTCCTCTGCGGACTAAAGTTCATCTCGCTAAAGCTTGAAGCCCTAAAAAATCTTCGATTTTTTTGGGCTCAAAAACAACTTGTTGTTTTTGGCGCTTTTCGACTATTGGTCGAAAAGCGCAGTTTTGGCTTAGTTGAAGTAATACAAACACGACAAAAAAATAAGCAAATTATTTTGACTCTTTTTTGGCTAGTTTGAATAGGTCTTAGACTTTTTAAACTTCAAATCCCAATATCCCTTATGATAAAAACAGCAATATTTATTCTAGCGGTTCTTTTTATTTCCGGATGTGTTGCAGAAGATTCCAACAATGGGGCTTTAACAAGCCATTGCAGCACTGATTCTGACTGCGTTGCTGCAACATGCTGCCATGCTTCAAGCTGCGTTATAAAAGATATGGCGCCTGATTGCAGTGGTGTAATGTGCACAGAGGAGTGCCGGCCTGGAACCATGGACTGCGGAGAAGGGCATTGCGGCTGTATTGAAAATAACTGCGTAGTTATCGGAAATTGAATTTTATTCAGCCACCCATAATTTTAGGTAGAATATGCACAACATCTGTGTTTTTTATTATTGTGTCATAACCGTTAAGCTCTTTTATATTGACTCCGTTTTTAAGGACGAGATATTCGTTTTGCTCAATTTCTTCTTTGAAACCGTTGTGTTTTATACCAATATCGTTGATTATGTCTCTTACTGTTGTTTTTATGTAATTAAGCTTAAGCTCGTCGCCTGCAATCTCACGCGCGTGCCCCTGAAGTTTTAGAATCATTATTAATTAATGATTTTTTTCATATATTAAACTATTATAAGACTTTGCACACAAAAGAGTATTGGTGTAATTATGCAGACAATCATCCTTGCGGCAGGAAAATGCTCCAGATTCTGGCCAATCAACAACAGCCACAAGTCAAATTTACGGCTTTTGGGGAAAACCATTCTTAAACACACAATAGATTCTGTAAATGATTCGGGAATAAAAGACATAATTGTTGTGAAATCAGGGAAAAACAATATGGATTTGCCCGAAGGCGTAACGACTGTAATCCAAAAAAATCCTTTAGGTATGGGTGATGCAATTCTTTGCGCCAAAAATGAAATAATAAATTCTTTTTTTGTCTTAAACGCCAACCACATAAATGTAAAAAACGCGATTGCAAAGTGCATTGATTCAAAAGAAAAAAATTCTTCAAACATTGTTCTTGCGGGCGCCAAAACAAATATGCCGCAATTGTATGGTGTTTTTGAATTTGATGGCGTATTCGCAAAAAAAATAATAGAAAAGCCAAAAACAAGCCCGCCATCAGATATTCGTGTTGTCGGGGTTTATCTTCTTTCAAAAGAATTCATCAACACTCTTGAAAAAACAGAAGAAGAAGAATACTCATTTGAAACAGCGCTTACAGAATGCATGAAAATAAATAAGGTGCCTGTTGTTGTGCTTAAGAACAAAGACGAGAACCCATCGCTTAAATACCCGTGGCATTTGTTTGACATATTAAAAATGCTTTTTGATTCCAACGAACAGAAAACAACAATAGCAAAAAACGCAATAATATCCAAAAGCGCGACAATTGATGATTCTAAAGGGGCCGTCATTATAGGCGACAACACAAAAGTGATGGAATGTGCAGTTATTCGCGGTCCGGCATATATAGGGAAAAACTGCCTTGTTGGAAATAACGCTATTGTGCGTGATTATTCCAATCTTGAAGATAATGTTAAAATAGGCGCAAACTGCGAAATTGCCCGCTCAATAATACAAGATGATGTCCACATACACTCCGGTTTTGTCGGGGATTCTATAATTGATTCCGGCACACGAATTGGAGCCGGCATAATAACAGCAAACAAGAGAATTGACCGGGGCGAAATAATTGCAGATGTAAAAGGCACTAAAACAAACACAGGCATTACCGGTTTTGGTTGTGTTGTGGGCAGAAACTCAAAAATCGGCGTCAGTGTAAAAACCATGCCCGGCGTTATGATTGGCGCGGATACTGTTATCGGTTCAGGTACTGTTGTTGAAAAAAATATTTTCGACAATACGAAATACTATACAAAATTCAAAGAAAACATTGAAAAAAGGGGCTAAATAATGATTTCGTTTGCTGCGCGCATAAAACCAAATTACAGCGACATAATTAATGCTAGGGATGGTGGGTTTGAATTTTGTGAATTATGCCTTACAAAAGAAGCTCTTTTAAATGCCGGGCTTGTCATTAAAAACGCATTGCTTGCAGAAGAAAAACTGGAAGAGCAGACAAAAAAAGCAAACATCTTGTCCTGTTTTATTAATGACGAGTCTCTTGATGCCAACAAACTCAAAAATGCAGAATATATTGCCGAAAAGCTTGAATGCATTCTTATTGCAAACGCCAAAAACCCAAATGCAAAAAAAATAAAATGCA
>JAGLIP010000139.1 GCA_023142905.1 Candidatus Aenigmatarchaeota archaeon
CGCGAGATTAAGCATGAAAAACGGGTTTATGAGCTTTCGCATGTGGGGTCTATCCGAAAGGAAATGCCGCCGCAGGTGCCATTTACCCACGCGGCTATGCTAATACAGATTCTGCCCGACATTCCGGCAGTTATTGAGTCTTTAAAATCAACAAAACACCTGCCTCAAAAGCTTTCAAAAGAAGACGAAAAATATGTTGTTGAAAGGATTTCTTTTGTAAAGAAATGGATGGCGGAATTCGCGCCTGATGAAAACAAATTTGTGGTAAATGCTGAAGTGCCTGATGATGTCAAAAAAATGCTTTCAGGCGTACAGAAAAAAGCGCTTAAAGACCTTGCAGGCGCATTGGGGGATAAGCTTACAGAAGACAAGATGTTTGAAGTATTTAAGAAAATTTCTTTAGACAATAGCATAACACCCAAAGATTTCTTTAAAGGAGTTTATTTAGCAATTCTATCCAAAGACCGAGGGCCGCGGCTTTCCGGGCTTATTGAATCAATCGGGCAGGAAAAGGTCAAACAAGTTTTGGAAAGTGTTTAGTTACAATTAATAAGTAGTTTCAAAAAATCATATGGATTTAAAAGCTTCAAACTAAACAACAAATATGGCGGCTGACATAATTGATTCTAATTCTGTAAATAATTCTGTAAAAATTGACGACATACCCTCAAATGAACGAAATGCTGCATACATAAGAACTATAGCAAATAAATACGGTTTTGGTTATAATGAACTTAAAGACCATTCAATAGTTTTGATTCCAAAAAAAGATAATGAAAGCGAAGGTCATTCTTTTGGTTTGGTGTATATGTCTTATAATGGTGATGATGCAGTATATTTATTTGGTGATTTTTGTTCTAAAACAAATGTTTGTGGACTTGATAAAAACAAACCCGTAAGCTATCCAACCGTTGGCGATGCAGTATCTATTAGGGGATATCCAAAAGATACACTGTTTTATAGACTAGACATTATAGATATTTCTAATTATTTGGAACAATTAAAAAATATTTGCGAAAAAGGTTGCTGTGAAAATCCACTTCAAGTTAGCGGTACTAAAGATCGTTCGTTAGATTTTGATTTATTAGAATGCATAAGACAAAAACGCACCGAAGGCACCACCAGTTCTTTTCAAACTGTTTATTTAGAGATAACAAAAAAACCAGATAGTTCTTCAGTTTCAGTATCAAAGAATCCTGAAAAAGTAGTGGCTGTTTAATAACTTCTCCAGACCGCATCTCCAATCCTGTGGATACTCTTTACAGCCTTCCCATTCTTAAGCTCTTTCATATCCACTGCATCAAAAAGAGAAATTCCTATTGCAAGTGGTTTTTTATGCTCTTGGTCCGCAACAACAACATAAGCGTCTTTTTTGACAGAATCACCAATTTCAATAATACCCGGACGCATGACATCCGCACCTTTGCAAACAAAAGGAATAGCACCCTTATCAACAAAGACTGCCGGAAAATTCTCAGCCCCTTTCTTAAGCACAAGCCTTAAAGCAGGGTATATATCCTTTCCGGAATAGAAAAAGGATGGAGACCCATTTACAAGAATTATCTTTTCTTCATCTTCTGCAAGTTCTACAAGGTCTTTTTTTAAAACCCCTGCTTCAGGATAAAGGGCAATTATCTCTTTTATTTCCTTTTTGGATAAGTTGTGGCGCTTCATAATAGACTTATATGGGTAAAACATTTATAAAAATTAGCAGAGCATTACATATACAGATACGATATGACTCCAAAACATCACGAGAAAAATAATGTCAAGGGGCATTCATCTACTTCTTTAAAATACATTTTTGTGACTGGTGGTGTAATGTCCGGTCTTGGAAAAGGAATTCTTTCATCAAGCATATCGGCACTTCTTGAGGCGCGCGGTTACAAGGTTGAGCCCATAAAAATAGACGGATACCTAAATGTCGATGCAGGCACCATGAACCCCATAGAGCACGGAGAGGTGTTTGTCTTAGATGACGGCACTGAATGCGATATGGATTTAGGCAATTACGAGAGATTTTTAGATAAAGCGCTTACAAGCGAAAACAGCCTGACTACCGGCAAAATAATGCAGTCTGTAATCCAGAAAGAAAGGCGCGGCGAATATCTCGGAAAAACCGTCCAGATGATACCTCATGTCACAGGCGAAATAAAGCAGTGGATTAGAAATGCCGCCAAAAAATCAGATGCTGACTTTGTTGTAGTTGAAATAGGCGGGACTGTTGGTGATCTTGAAAACCAGATGTTTATAGAGGCTGCAAGAGAGATACATTCTGAAGAGCCAAAAAGAACTGTGGCATTTGTCCATTTAACGCTTGTACCTGTCATGGGTGTTGTAGGTGAACAAAAATCAAAGCCAACCCAGCACAGCATAAAAGAGCTTCAACACATGGGAATACGCCCAAACATCATTGTTGCTCGTTCAGAAAAAAAACTTGAAAAAAAAATTATAAACAAGATTAAGCTTTTCGGTGATGTTCGTCACGTAATATCTGATCCCGATTTGAAAAGTATATATGAAGCACCATTATTTTTCGAAGAAGAAGGGCTTATGGGCGCAATTGATGATGTTCTTGATTTAACATCTAAAAAATCGAATCTTGTCGAATGGAATTCATTTGTAGAAAATTTGAAAGACGGCGAAAAAACAATTACGATTGCAATTACCGGAAAATATGTTGAGCTTCATGACGCATA
>JAGLIP010000014.1 GCA_023142905.1 Candidatus Aenigmatarchaeota archaeon
ATTTATTTTTAAAAAAAATTAATGTAATTCTTCAAGAAGACAATAGACCTCAGGTAATAATTTGTTGTATTCCTAAACAAATAGAGGACTATTGTGGAATTTCAGAAAGAACGAGGGGTGCAAAAACAGCAAAACCTACGCAGTTAGAAAAACGAATAAATGAATTTAAAAATGTAAATCAAAGATTTTTGGGCGATTTTTCTGTATCTATTTTGCCTAAAAATATAAAACGTAAAGCATACGATTTTCGGAATAGTTTAAAAGGAAAAGCGATGCAAATTAAACTTCCCGTTCCAATTCAACTTCTTAGAGAAAGCACAATGGATGCAATTATTAATTATGATTGTGAAGGAACAAACTCGAGGCAAGACCCTGCGTCTTTTTCTTGGAATTTTTCTACAGCACTTTATTATAAAGCAAATGGAAAACCGTGGAGACTTGCTAAATTGAGACAAGATACCTGTTATATTGGAATTTCATTTTTTAAGGATAAAAATAGTTTAAATAATGATATGCAAACTTCAATGGCTCAAGTATTTACTAATAATGGGGAAGGGCTTGTTTTAAGAGGGGAAGAAGTCTACACTGATGAACTCACAAAAGAAGCTCACTTATCTGAGTCGCAAGCAAAACAACTTATTGTAAATGCAATTGCACAATATGTTACTAAATCTAAATGTGCCCCTGTACGCGTTGTTATTCATAAAGAAACATTATTTAGTGATGTTGAGAAAAAAGGTTGTTCTGAAGCAATAGGACTAGTTCAGAAAGACTTCGTTACAATTAATAAACGAAAAAAGTTCAAATTTATGAGATGTGGGATGTATCCAGTATTAAGGGGAACCTTAATTCATTTAAATTTCAAAGAGTATTTACTATACACATCAGGATATACTCCAAGAATAAGAACTTACCCCGGGCATAGCGTCCCTCAACCATTATTTATTACCCACATTGGTGATTCACAAATTAATGACATATGTAAAGAAATTATGGGTTTAACTAAATTAAATTGGAATACTACTTCCTTTTCAACAGCGTTTCCAATTACTCTTGAATTTTCAAAAAAGGTAGGTAAAATATTATCCGAGTTAGATAAAAGTAAAGAAGCTCAAAATCATTACCGATTTTATATGTGATTTTATTCTTTTTTCATATTCTGTATTTCTGTATAATTTGAATACTTGCTATTAAAAGAAAAGGAATATAAATTTAATGATTTAATATTCATTATGGAATTAAAGAATACGAAAATATTATTATTAGGTATATTATTAGCAACTATTTTTATGAGTGGTTGTACCGATCAAGAATTTAAACCCGATGTAAAACTATCCTTAGATAAAAATAGTATTACTGTAACTGAAAAGGAACTTTCTGAATTTATTACCGCGACAATAAGTAGACAAGACAGCAATACTAATGAAACAGTTTTTATTTTAAAATTTCCAGAATATAAAAAGAATGTTTATCCTACAGATGTTAATGGTAATAGAATAACTGAATTACAAACAAAATCTCTTGTAGGTCAAAATTCAAAAGATATAGTACAATTTAAAGTCTTTGCTACAAAAGGTGAAGGAACAACTATAACTTACGACTTAAAAATAGAACTTTGGTGGGATGATACAAAAATTCAAGATAAAGTAATCAAAATTGCAGTTAAATAAATGATTAAATAAAACCGGCTACATAGGACTAATTTCTAAAAATCTCAGTAGTTATATTCAATCCTTAGCATATTTCATCTTTACCAATAGCGCGGCTATGAATCCCATTGCAAGGCCTGCAAAAGGGCCAATGTCCCATCGGTTATAGTATGCTCCAAGAGCCATACCTGTGAAGAAAAAGCCAACAAAGGCGTACTCGCTCATTTCTTTTGCTTTATCTTTTGCCATACGACTATATTGTATTTTGTTTTTTATATATTTTTTTATCCCTATAAATTCGAAATAAGACTCAAAAACATACATATTTCTTATTTAATCCCTTAAAAATAAGACAAACATTTATATACGGCCGCAGACAATATTTATAACATTCACAAAATTGTGAAAGTTAAAAAAGTTGGTTCAATGGTTGAAAAAGCAAAAGCCGAATTTGTAGAGCATATGGTTGGATGCAGTAAGATTCATGGATTCGACGATATATCTTCAAGAATAATGGCTATTCTATACATTGAGCCAAAAGAACTATCATTAGAAGAAATTTCAACCAAAACAAAATACAGTTTATCTGCAATAAGTACTGCTATGAAATTCATGGAAAGGATGGAAATGGTAAAACGCATAAAAAAGCCTCATTCAAAAAAAGCATACTTCTACATGGAAAAAGACACACTCAAAATGTTTTTGGACTTCTTAAAAAAACAACAGGAAAAAATAGTAATACCTACAATAAAGAAACTTCCAAACATAATTGAAACATACGAAAAAGAAACAGATAACGAAACAAAAGAAGAATTAAAAATCATAAAAAATTATCAAAAACAAACCATTGCCTATGAAAAAATAATTGAAAAAACAATCAAGTTAGTTGAAAAATCATGAAAATTTTGGTAAGTGAATGCATTTTCAAGCTTTTTAATTGCTTTGGGTCTATACATTATACGCAATGAAAAAGAACAAGAACGATAAATATCAAAACATAATGTATGCTGGTGTTTTTATGCAAAAATCAAAACATATAATTGAACTTAAAAGTGTAAAGAAAATATACCGTATGGGCAATGTTGATGTCCCCGCATTAAATGGGGTTTCAATGGCTGTAAACAGGGGCGAGTTCATCGCAATCATGGGCCCTTCAGGTTCCGGCAAATCAACTTTGATGAATATGGTGGGCTGTCTTGATGTGCCGACAGTAGGCAATATCTTTTTAGACGGTAAAGACATAGCAAAAATGAGCGAAAGTGCTTTAGCCCAGATACGAGGGAAAAAAATAGGTTTTGTATTCCAGAAATTCAACCTATTGTCTACATTAACTGCTTTGGAAAATATCACAATCCCTATGATGTTTCAAAACATAGAAGAATCAAAAAGAACAAAAAGGGCAATTGAGCTTTTAAAAATCGTCGGCCTTGATAAGCGAGCACATCATAAGCCAAGCGAGCTTTCAGGAGGGCAGCAGCAGCGGGTTGCAGTAGCAAGGTCGCTTGCAAATAATCCCGAAGTAATTCTCGCCGATGAGCCCACGGGAAACCTTGATACAAAAACAGGAAAAGAAGTAATAAACATACTTACGGATCTTAACAAAGAAGGAAAAACAATTATTATGGTAACACACGATCCTGATGTTGCAAAATTTGCGCAACGGGTTGTTTACATAAAAGACGGTTTGATAAATTCAAACAAAACATGAATGGAGTGGTGATTTTAATGAATACAATGAAATTTTTAGGTATTTTTGTAATGTATGTACTTTTTTTGAACATGGCAAGTTTTTGTGCGGCAGATTCCGCAACACTTGATGTTTCGGTTTTAAAATATGAGCCAACCCCTGCAGAGCCGGGAAGATATATTGACATATGGTTTAAGGTAGATAATACAGGAACTGATGCGGCCACAGATGCCACACTCACTCTTGAGCCGAAATTTCCTTTTTCAACAGATGATGATCCTGTAATCAGCATAGGGATATTGAATCCTCTTGATTCTACAACAATAAAATATCGTATCCGTATTGATGAAAATGCTGTTGAAGGAACAAATGACTTGGATGTCAAATATAGTGCAAATCCTAAAACAAGCATTATGGTATCTAAAAGTTTTGGAATTGAAATAAGGACTAGTGATGCGGAGATAGTTATAGATTCTGTTAAAACCAGCCCAAGTGAATTTTACCCGGGCCAGAAAGGTACGGTAACACTTGTTACCAAAAACCTTGCGGATTCAACACTTCGCGATGTTACAGTTAATCTGGATCTTTCCGGAACAACCACACCTTTTGCACCTGTAGATACAACAACATCAAGCAAGTTCAAGACAATGGCTGCCGGAGAAACAAAAACAATAAACTATGGTGTTGTTGCGACACCTGATGCTGCAAGCGGAATATACAAGGTTCCTGTAACCATAACTTTTTCAGATGGCATCGGAACCAATTATGTAACAAGTACTATTATAAGCCTTATTGTCGGCGGAACACCAGATATCCTTACAAATATTGAGCCTGAAAAGATTTTTTTGTCAGGAACAACAGGAGATATAAGGGTGAATATTGTAAATCGCGGGCTTGTTGACATAAAGTATGTGACTGTTAAAGTAACACCGACAAATGATTTTGAGGTCTTGACAAATGACGAGATATATGTCGGGAATATAGACTCTGATGATTTTGACAGCGCTTCTTTTACAATACACACCATGCCTTCTTTTTCAGGCGAACTTGCCGTGCCGATTATTGTAAGTTATATGAATGCAAACAACAAAGCGTTTGAGCTTAAAAAAGATCTTAATATGCGGATATACACAGCCGACGAAGCTAAATCCTTAGGTCTTATAAGCGGTGGAAGCAGTACAAGCACAACAATAATTGTTTTAGTTGTTGTTGGTTACTTTGGTTACCGATGGTACAAAAAGAGAAAGAGCAAACAATAATCGTGTTGTGATTCCAGGTGCTATTTGAATATGCGAAGTATGCCTTTAAGAACATCCGTCACAGAAAGCTTAGAACTTGGCTTACTTTGATTGGGATATTTATCGGTATCGCCGCTGTTGTGGCTCTTATATCTATTGGACAGGGCATGCAGAACGCAATAAACGAAGAATTTTCTAAATCAGGAGCTGACAGGTTAACAATTCAGCCCGCAGGCGGTTTTGCGGGTGCATATGTGTCTGAAAAATTATACGAAAGCGATGTTGATGTTGTAAATCGCGTAAAAAGTGTGGAGTTTGCAACAGGAGTCATTATACAGACCGGACGGATAAAATACAAAGACCAAACAAAAAGTGCATCAATATTTGGTGTAGGATCTGACGAAGAGACAAGAAGATTTATAGAAAAAGTAGATTTCTTTTTAATTGAAGAAGGCAGGCAGTTTAAAAGCATTGACAATAATGTTGCAATACTTGGAAGCAATATTGCAAGCGATATGTTTGATAGGGAAATTATTTTGGGCGAAAAGATATTTGTCGAGAATAAAGAATATAAGGTCATTGGCATCCAGAAAAAAAGCGGAAGTCCCATGCATGATAATATGGTGCGTATTACAACAGAATCTGCGCAGGAACTGTTCGATTTAAAAAAAACAAAAGAAGTGTCAATGATATTTGCCCGGGTAAAACCCGGAATTGATCCTTTAATGGTTGCAGAGGATGTAAGAGATGCCCTTCGTAAAGATCATGATGTTAAAGAAGGCCAGGAAGATTTTATTGTTGTGACCGCAGAACAGATGATTGAGGGATTTAACAATATACTTCTTGTGATTCAGGTTGTTCTTGTAGGAATCGCAGCAATATCATTGATTGTTGGTGGCATTGGTATTACAAATACAATGTATACTTCTGTTGTAGAGCGAACACGAGAAATCGGTATAATGAAATCCGTTGGCGCAAAAAATTCAGACATAGTGTCTATTTTTTTAATGGAATCCGCCATGCTTGGTTTTTTTGGGGGCATACTCGGGATTATAATTGGGCTTTCTGTAAGCAAGGCAGTAGAAATCGCAGCAGTATATTCAGGTATTAATGTGCTTAAGGCATATTTCGGTTATGAGCTAATTGCTGGGGCACTTATTTTTTCGATGAGTGTGGGCATCATATCCGGCGTTATGCCTGCCAAAAACGCTTCAAAAATGAATCCTGTTGATGCATTAAGGAGTATGATATAAAAATGATTAAGGATTATTTTTCATACGCGTTTAAGAACCTAAAACACCGTAAGGTCAGAACTTGGCTTACTATGATTGGCATCGTTATAGGAATTGCGGCAGTTGTGTCTATAATTTCTCTTGGTCAAGGTCTTGAAGATATGGTTACCGGCCAGTTTGAGGATATGGGTGCTGATAAGATTACAATTCTTCCCGGGAGCAGTCTTATGAGTATGGGTATGGCAACAATTTCTCTTAATCAAAAAGATTATGATGCAATAAGGCAGGTAAGCGGTGTTGAAAGTGTTGCGGGCCTGCTTTATTCTTCGAAAAGGATAGAATATAAGGAAGATTCGGAATATACATTTGTTGTTGGCCTACCGCTGGATTCGGATTCAAAAAAAGTGTTTGACAGTATGCAAAACTTTGAACTGGATTTTGGCCGGGATCTAAAAGATGGAGATAACAATGTTGTTGTCGTCGGGTCTTCAGTTGCACAAGATGATAAGATTTTTAAAAAAGGTGTTTCTCTCGGCAGTAAAATTACAATTGACAGTGTTGATTTTAAAGTTGTGGGTGTCTTAAAGACTCTAGGCAATGAGCAGGATGATCGATCCGTATATGTAAATATTGAACAGTTAAGAGAGCTTATAGATAACAAAGATAAATATGACATGTTTTTTGTGCAAGCAAAATCCAATTTTGATGTAAGTGAGGTTGCTGATGACATAACTGATGCTTTGCGGAAATCACGAGATCTTAAAGAGGGGGAAGAAGATTTTAATGTGCAGACAACAGAACAGATTCAGGAAAGCTTCGGCACAATATTTAGTATCGTGCAGTGGTTTCTGATAGGTATTGCATCTATATCTATTGTGGTTGGCGGTATAGGTATAATGAATACCATGTATACCTCTGTTCTTGAAAGGACTTATGAAATTGGTATAATGAAAGCTATCGGTGCAAGAAATAAGGATATACTCATGCTTTTTGTTATAGAAGCAGGGACATTGGGTGCTGTGGGTGGAATTATCGGCATGATTATCGGTGGCGGTTTTGCAAAAATTATTGAGCTTGTTGCCAAAAATGCGTTACCTGCCGACCTTTTGAGCGCGCATCTTAGTGTTGAGCTTTTAGGCGGCGCTGTTTTATTCTCTTTTATTGTAGGTATGGCTTCTGGTGCTTTTCCCGCAAAGCAAGCGGCATCTTTAAAGCCTGTTGATGCGCTTCGGTGGGAGTGAATGCAAACCAAACTTACGGTTGATGCGGTAATAAATACGCCGCAAGGAATAGTTCTAATCAAGCGCAAAAATGAGCCGTTTAAGGACTTTTGGGCGTTGCCCGGTGGGTTTGTGGATTATGGCGAAGCGGTTGAGGATGCATGTATAAGAGAGGCAAAAGAAGAGACTGGGCTTGACATAAAGATAACAAAACTTTTGGGTGTTTATTCAAAAATGGGTAGAGACCCAAGAGGGCATACGGTTTCTGTGATTTTTATGGCGGTAGCAGACGGAGAACCTGTTGCGGGTGATGATGCAAAAGAGGTTGGTGTATATGCAAAAGACCAACTGCCTGAAAACATGGCTTTTGACCATAAGGGTGTTTTAAGGGATACATTACCATTCATTTAATCTTTTTTAACGGTACAATACAACATAATAAATTAAATAATATGTCATACAACTCACTTTTATATACCCGAACCACACAATATATACAATATCAAATTCTAAAAGGTGAAATAAAATGGATGTTGAAAAAATATTTGGGTCAAATGCGGGAAAAGTCTGGAAATCATTAAATAAAAAAGGCGCAATGTCTGCAACAATGCTTGCAAAAGAGACAAAATTAAAAATAACTGAAGTCCACTCGGCTTTAGGATGGCTTGGCCGCGAAGGCAACATATCAATTACAAAGAAAAAGACAGGGCTTATCTACAGCATCTGTTAGGTGTTTTTTTTTGAATGTTGAAAGCTGGCTATTATTAAAAAAAGGGATTGAAATTGAATCCCTTTTTAAAAGCCGTTTGAAGTCAAGACTTAAAAAAAGAATGACTCTTGGGAAAAAAACAGACACTTTACGAGAGAGAAAATACGAACTTGATGACGGTACAGAAATAGAACTTAAACTAATGTTTCTAATCACAAACCCACGCGCAAAAATAAAAATTGAAAGCAAAACAGAAGAATCGTTTGAGAAAATAAAAAACGATTTAGGGCTTATTCTTTAATTTAATCGCAACTTTTGCTACATGCGTGCCTAAATTTCTTGATGTTTCAATACCACACACATCTGTTTTAGAATCGGCCTTGTTTTGAGCATGTCCGGTTCCGCCATAGTGCCTTGTGTTTTCATCCCCTGCAACAATCATGCCCTGTATTAAAAAGAAATTGTGTATCTGCTGTATGGCTGTCTCCTGACCGCCGTTCCTTGCGCCCCCAACAGTTACAGCACCCCCGATTTTATCAACAAGTGCATTGGTTCTTCTTAAGTATCTTGTCCTGTCCACGAATGATTTTAATTGGGCAGACATCCCTCCAAAATATACAGGAGAACCCATAATCACACCATCTGCCTTTGAAACACTATCAGCAACCTGATTAAAATCATCATCAATAACGCACTTGTTTTCTTTCCTGCATCCATCACATACAGAACATGAGGATATTTTCATGCGGCCGAGATGAACCAGTTCTGTATCGCAGCCAAGTTTTTTAGCAGCCAAAAGTGCTTCTTTTACAAGAATTAATGTATTTCCGTCCCGTGGGGAACCCACAAGGCCTATAATTTTTACCATAAGAACACAATTAATCTCTTGGCCCGTATTTCTGCATTATTACAAGCTCATCAGAATTAAGCTTTTTTCCTTTTAAAAATTCATCAAAAAGAGTTTCTGCTTTTTTCTTGAGCTCTTTTTCCGTAAGTTCGCGCGCTATTTTTTCGTCTTTTATTTTTTTATCCTTTACTTTTTTTGCGGTTATCTTTTCAGTGCCAATTATTCCAATATACGCTGCGTGAGCTTCATTTGCATCTTTTTTAATCTTCTTTAATTCCGTCGTTGCGGGCTCTACAGAAGACCTTAACTCTTTAATCTTGTCAAAAAATACTGAAAGTTCCTTGTGGTTGGCTTCACTTTCTTCAGATAATTTAACAATCTCTTTGTGCACTTCATCTGCTTTTGCTCTTTTTTCACTTAATTTCTTAAATTCAGAATAAAGTTTTTTCCGCATATTTGATATGTCTTTTCCGCTCTTAAGCTGTTTTTCCATATCTTCGAGCTTTTTTCTTAGTTCCTCATCCTTTTTTACAGAAATCTGCTCAGTTTGCAGGTACCAATCAAGTTTTTTTATCTGGTAAGAAAGATTCTTGTATGTATCTTCGTCAATCCCTGTTTTTTTCTTAAAACGTTCAAACTCTTTCTTGTAATCGTTTATTTTTACCCTTGTTTCATTTGCGGATTTGTTCAGCTTATTTCGCTCTTCTTTAAGCTCTTTTATTTTAGCGTTTTTAGTGTCTCTTGCTTCTTTAATTTCCCGTAGTTTGCTATTAATGTCTGTTATTGAATCAAATATAGACTTGTTAGAACTAATAATATCCTTTACTTTCTTGTTAAGCTCATCCCTTTTCGATTTTAAGTCTTCTGCTTTTGGCATAGTTTATACCTGTTGTACTAATCATTAAAAAGATTTTGGGTGCTTTGGACTCTGGCCTGAAGCATATAATTCAAACATTTTTTGCCAAAAAATAAACGCCTTAGATATTTATGGATGAAAAAGTTTATAAATGCGAAATCGGTCTTATATAACATTTTAACTGCTCAATTATGAGAGGTATTAAATGCCATATACGAAAGTCACAGAAGCACAAATTTTAGGGACACGCGAATGCAATATCCGCTGCGATTATTGCCGTCTTGTAAGAGACATCCCTTTTGAACGCAAAGATGAACTTGACATTGATGGATGGAAAACCGCGTTTAGTAAAATGGATTCTTTCGGAATAAAAACCGTTAAAGGACTTGGCGGGGAATGGAGCGTAAAAGAGTATCTTCCGGAGCTTGTGGAATTCATAACCAATAACACGAACATAAAATTCGCACTTCTTTCAAATTCTTCTTTTGACAACCCATATAGAACTAAGCTAGTTGATGGCGGACTTAATAGTTATTTCGCAAGCGTTGATTGGGCGGACCCTAAAATACTAGATTCTAATGGAAAATCAGCACCCGGCTTAAAAATGCTCCTGGAATTAAAAGAATTAGGTGTTGAAAATTTAGGGGCAAACACAGTTATCATGCCTCAAAACATAGACCACATACCTCAAATTCTTGAATTCCTAACAGAAAATGAAATAGTCATGAATCTTTGCCCCGCGCATGGTGGGGACAATTATGCTTTTGAATACCGCGCAAAAACAAAATCAGGAAACATTGCCAACTGTATGCCGGGCGAACTGGAAGAGCTGGTTGACACTCTTTTTGATATGAAAGATGACGGCTGCTTTTTTGCAGCTCCGGCATCGTACCTTGATGCGATAAAAACGCACGCTATACCTCTTGACTGGAAATGCGGTGAATTTTCTCAGCTTCGAATTGATGCAAATGGCGATTTGAAAATATGTCCTGATGGGGGGCCAATGCATTATGTTAATGCAGGTATAGAAACAAACGAAAAATACAACATCCTTTCTATGTCACCAAATGATTTTCGCGATCTTTACGCTTCTTTTGATGCAAATAAATGGCGCGCCAGGTGTCCTGGCTGCGGCCCATGGAGCGCGCAATACCGGGCTGAAAAAAATAAAAGATACGGCATTGGAGATCCAGTTCTAAGCGGCCGGAAAAACAGGTGAGGTGGTAAAAGTGGATAATTTATTGGTTTTAAAAGATGAATGCCCGAAGATAGATCCTCTTTTGCGTGAAATAAGTGATACGCAAAATGTTGGGTATGAACTAAGAAAGATGGTTCAAAAATTCGGAGAGCTTGAGGGCAAGATATTGATAACAAACGGTGCAGACACTAAAAAAGTATCCTGCATAAAAATTCCACGCGCCGGAGTGCCTCTCGGAGATGGTTTTGTCGATGCTTTCCGCTGCGACCTTACAGGGTATATATCCGCAATACGCGATGAAAAAAATCTGATCCCTAAACTGGAATATATAAGGCCACCACCTTTTGGGGGGACAGACCTTTATGTCGTAGATTCCATTATCGCAACCGGCGGAAGTATCTGCGCACCTCTTGAAGTCATAAAAAATATGGAACCAACATATGGAAGCCCTAGAAAGATAACAGTTGTATCTACAATTGCGGCAGAACACGGTCTAATGCAGATTATTGAAAATTATGATGTTGATATTGTGGCCGGAATGGTTGTAAACGATATGGTTCCTGGAGGTTTGGGTTCCGGGCTTGATGAAAACGGGTTTGTGCTAAACCCGTATGGAATATCCGACTGGGGCGACAGGATGTATGAAATGAGCAAAAAATAAATATTTATTAACTTTTAATATTAAAGAGTTATAACTAAATTGAAGAGGCGATATTATGATTGAAAAGAAATACGAAACCCCTGATGATGGGATGATGTTTGTTAAACACCCTTCAGAAAAATATCCTCAATTCGTTGTCTTAGAACGACTCCCTTCAATTGGAACTATAGAAACATATATTGGTGTCATAGAAAAGGTAATTGATAACTTTGGAATGCATGAAGATGAAGACGGCATAAAGATGAAACTGAGATACCTCCTTACGCCTATCGTGAGCAGTTCCATACCTTTTTCAGGAAAATATAAAGGATTGAATGTTGAAGGACATGTTGCGGGTGTTGGTGCGATTTCAGTCGACTACATCGGAATCTGCATAACCTCTGTTATTGACAAGGGGATCTATGAACAACTGGTATCGCAAATCGCACGCGAAATGTCAAAAATAGCCCCTGAAAAAGATGACCCCCCACAGGTTTAACAATTACTC
>JAGLIP010000140.1 GCA_023142905.1 Candidatus Aenigmatarchaeota archaeon
CTCTACCAGGCTAAGCGACCTCGGCATGTTTTTTCTGTTCAATCAACATTATTCAAAAGAGTTTTTTAAATGTTTGTCGCATCAAACAGCTAAAATTCCAAGTGTAATTGCCGCAATTACACAATATCTTATGGCCTTTCCTATAAACACATAAATTGTGAATTTCTTAAAATCATATTTCAATACCCCGGCAACAAATGTTAAAGGGTCTCCAACAACAGGAAGCCATGAAAAAAGCAGTATTGCAGGCCCGTATTTCCTGAATTTTTTCTCCGCATCGCGTGTTTTTTTGTCATTAAATTTTATAATCCGATGAAAAATAGTATTGCTCCCCTTTAATCCAATATAATAATTCGTAAGCGAGCCAAAATAATTCCCTAATGTTGCGATAAGCACAACCAGAAAAACATTAAAGCCCTGAAGTATGTGAATTGCAACAGCCCCTTCTGATGCCAAAGGAAATAGTGTTGCGGAAATAAAACTAATAAAGAAAAGGTCTAAAAGACCACTTTCGATAATCGCATTTATCAGCATACTACTTATTTATCCAACAAGTTAAAATAATATTCTAACCAATAACATTTTTTCAGAGAATATTGAGTTTCAAACACAAACCAGTGCTGTCTCACTAGTTTATAAAGGCGGCAATTTTTCGCTAAATTACCACAACATATTGTTTAGCAACAATTAAGAACCATACAACATATTGTATATTCGATATTTGTGAGACAGCACCACACAAACCGAAAGTTATATATAATGTAACTACTAATACTTAGTAACATATTATCAACTAATGCCGGTGTTTGGAGACAATAATTATGGCAATAACTAGGACAAAAACCAGTATAGACCTATGGGAAACAGAAGTAAATAGGATACTAAATGAAGGAATTAGAACTGTTCCCGATGGACAAAATACGGGAAAGTTGCTTTACATAGTTCATCCGGGAAATAGTCCGGTTGAAGGAGATCCTTTAGAAGTTGCAAAAGACGGTATAAATGAATATGTTATATGTGCAGAAAAACAAAAAGATAGAGCAATTCTTGTTTATCCCCCAAATGATGAAGGGGTCTATATCGACCCTCAAATAGTTACCGATATACGCACAGGATATGATGAGTCTGCGTGGGTGCATTATGATGATTTAGATGGCGTTAAGAACATAACGCTTGTTGGGGGAGGGTTAAGAAAATGCTTAGGGATAACCTATGAAAACATTGTATCCCTTCTTATGCATACTGCCGAAAATTCCGAAATGGAAAATCCCGAGCTAAATGTTGTGCTTCCTCTTGAAAGCATATACACCGAAGGTGGTTGCACCGCAGAAGAAGAATTATTAGCAGGAAGTTCAGTTATGGGTCGAATAGAATCTCTTATTAGTTTGTTGTATGGTATAAATCCAAAGAATCCAGAGTACACTTCAGAGTATGGTTTTATTCACCCTAGGATAAACCAGCGCATAAATGTGTTTCTAAATGACGAACAAGTTCTATCATTAGATGGCGAATGTATTAAACCGCCCCCAGAACCTAAACCGGATTCTATTCCGTGTTGTTTACCGCCTTTGTATCGTACCCCGACCACGGTGAATTTGCATGTGTTTTATGATGATGAAACTAACTATAATGGTACGGGTAACAAAACATATGATGATTATTTGGAATCGTATTCAAAATATAGATGGAATTCCATACGCGAAATAAACCCCGGAATATGCGCATCTTTTAATGACTAACAAAAAAATAATTAAACTTGTTTCGCTGACTGCATTTTCAAGAAAGAAACAAAAAATTAATCTTCTTTAAGCTCTATCTCAATGTTAACAGAATCAGGAACTTCAACACGCATAATCTGCCTTAATGCCCGCTCGTTCATGCCGACATCGATTATCCTTTTGTGAACCCGCATTTCCCATCGCTCGAATGTTGCTGTTCCTTCACCACTTACACTTTTTCTTGTTGTTATCTTAAGCTTTTTTGTTGGTAATGGTACAGGACCTATAATGGCTGCTCCGAACTTTTTAGCGATTGTCTTTATCTGTTCTGAAAGATCTTCAAGTTCATGATACTCTGTTGATGTCAATTTTACTCTTGCTACTTGCATTTCATTTTCACCGTTTTGTTTCTTCCTTTGATTGTACTTTAGTTTTTCATAAAGCACTTAAAAATTAAAAAATTAAAAACCGTTGGTTCTTTCGAACCAACCATTATTAGTTACTCACTTTTTTGCGACAAGGTCAATGCACATGCCTGCTGCAATGGTCTGACCCATATCCCTAATTGCGAATTTAGCCAGTGCAGGAAATTCAGTCTGTTTTTCTAAAACCATTGGCTTTGTTGGCTTGCATTTGATTATTGCCGCATCACCTGTCTTTATGTAGTCAGGATTCTCAGCAATGGTCTCACCCGTTGCAGGATTGATTTTCTTTACAATCTCTGTTATCTGACATGCAACATGCGATGTGTGTGCGTGGAATACTGGAGTGTATCCTTTTGTAATAACCGAAGGGTGCTGAAGCACGATTATCTGTGCTGTGAACTCCTCTACAATTGTTGGTGGATTATCAAGGTGTCCTGCAACATCGCCTCTTGTAACATCTCCTTTTCCAAGACCCCGAACATTAAAACCGATGTTATCACCTGCTTTTGCCATAGGCATCTGCTCATGGTGCATCTCAA
>JAGLIP010000141.1 GCA_023142905.1 Candidatus Aenigmatarchaeota archaeon
ATATTGAAAAGTTCAGGTTCAGTTTTGCTATTGGCTCAATTATGGCGCTTGTTGGCGAAATTATTAAGTATGCTAAAAAAATGAAAACACCTGATGAGAAAAAAGTGCTTACAATTGCTGTTAAAAATACCGTAATTCTTTTATCCCCTTTCGCACCGCATGTTTGTGAAGAGATGTGGTCTCTTCTTGGAGAAAAATCGCGCGCATCTGTTGAAAAATGGCCTGTGTGTAATGAAAAGCTCATTGACAAAAAGGCAGAAAAAATGGATGGGCTTGTAAAAAAGACAGCAGAGGATATTCGTGAGATAATCAAACTATTGTCAAAAGATACAGAAAAGATAATGATTTATGTTGCGCCTGCATGGAAACACAAGATATATTTACTGGCACTGAAAAAGCCAAAGAATTTGATTGCTGAAGTCATGAACGATTCGGATATGAAAAAGCGCGGAATTGAGGCATCAAAATACGCACAGCAATTGATGAAGACGCCGGTTCTATATGATGTGTTAACGCCTAAAGAAGAGATGATTGCGCTTGAAAACGCGGTTGATTTGCTTAAGGAAGAATTCGGATGCGATGTTAAAGTTGTTTTTGCTGATGACTCAAAGAGCGATAAGGCAGGAAAAGCAGTTCCGGGAAAGCCGGGAATTGAGATTTTTTAGGTACTCCTGCGTTGTTGTAACCAGTAAAAACATACTTAATATTTATTACAAAAAATAATAGTGAAGTGATTGTTGTGCCCACTATAGGATATTCTATGTCTGAGATAAATTCTTGGAATGAGACTAAGTATCTAAAAGAACTAATAGATTTCTACAGTAAACATTTGCAACCAGGAATATCAAATACTCTCGAATCTATATTCTTTGGCGGGCGAGAAGAAGAAATGAAACAACTAGAGCTTGAAAAAAATCAATGGTTTTTTGATAAACTAAATACAAGAATATTTTTTAATTATAAACCGTATGATGAATTCTGGAAAATGCCTGAAAAAGAAACAGAAGAAATTCTAAAAAAACTAGGATATGATTTAAGAACAATTAAAAGGCGTTATTTATCAGATTCTGACGGGAATTTAAGTGTTGATTCAAGGGCGCAAGTTGTGGGAAACATGCAGGGACTTGGTGAAACAGGGATTGGGTATGCTTCAGAAATATTAATTGCGGGCAGTACGAATATCAACAATAGAGCGTACATGGCATGTGCAACTGTTTTAAATAATATTTTGAAATCAAAACCAAAAAAAATCAGTTCCTAGAAAATCAGGGATTGAGATTTTTTAAGATTTTACCCCAGAATTTTGTTTTTAACAAAACAGATATATAAACAAACATGGTTAAACAACAAATATGGCTTATGTTACAACAGATATTGATCGGTTTATTGATAAATATCTTATAGATTTTATCTTAATTCTTATTGGTTTTGGATTATTGTATCCGGACAACATTATTAAAAAAATTCCATGGCTTTTCGCCATATTTAGTATAATTTTTATTTACCTAGGTATTCGAAACATATACGGAAAAATCAACACACACTACATCAAAAAAAATATTTACAAAACAAATAATTATCGCTCTAAAAAAGAAAAAGATATTGCTGATTGGTTAAAAAGAAGAAAAATACTATTTGTTTATGAAAAAAAATTAAAAATGGGCGATATCACATTACGACCTGATTTCTTTCTTCCAGAATACGGAATATATGTAGAATATTGGGGTATGATGGATAACCCAGAATACAAAGAAGAAAGACGCAAACGAATCAAACTTTACAAAGAACATCAAATTCCTCTTTTGGAATTATATCCAGATAAAAATAATAAATTAAATTTAGATTGGCAATTTTTCAACAAACTTCTCGAACTATTGAAAAAAGTAAAAACATAGCCCTTAAAAGATAATTAGGTTGCTAGTTTAAACAACAAATAAAAACATTTGTTCTTAAATATTAATCATGCCATTCGAAAACTACACAATACCTCAAGGTAAAATCATGATTGCTTTTTGTGATGAGAATTTGAGTGTAGGAACTCTTGAATTGAATCCTGGTAAAGAACTTTCAAAACACAACAGGCCGTGCCTTGAGTCCTTATTTCAGATTGAAGGGACCTGTGTGATGAAGTTGTTTGAGGATGACGGCACAGTAACAGATGTTACCATGAACAAGGGAGATTCAATAGATATTCCTGCGGGCAAGTTTCACATCCATTCCAATCCAACGGATAAAAAGTCAATCACATTCTGGAAGGCAAGTGGGGATATACGGGATATTATCAATAATATTCGAGAAAACAGCAAGATGTGAATGAATCACACCATATTCTGTTTTGGCTCATTTTTTTGTATTTTAGACTTCATAACTACATGAATGTATATTCCTAAAAAAACCATTAAAACTCCCACAATCTGAATCAAATTTAATGTTTCTCCAAATAGTAAAAAAGAATAAGCAAATGTTATTATTGGCGATATGATTGCGAAGAGCGCTACTTCTTTTATATTTATCAAATTCAGTGCGTGATAATATGTTGAAAGCCTTAAAACAAAAATAAACCCTGCCAGCAAAGGCCAAAATGAAAACAAACGAGTTATGTTAAATTCAAAGAAAATAAAATAAGGTGATTGATTAATTTATGCACCA
>JAGLIP010000142.1 GCA_023142905.1 Candidatus Aenigmatarchaeota archaeon
CAGATTTTCACTAATCACCTAAAATTTTAAGACTTTTGCCTTAAAAACTTGAAACGAAGTTTCATGATTTTATAACAATACAAAAATTCATCCAAAGATTTGGCTTAAGCCGAATCGACAGGTTGGTGTCTGCACAAACAAAGCATATACTCGAGGCAGTTTTAATTAATTTTTCGTTTATATTATTCCTCATAATTACCTCATTTTTAAGTTATAATATACAATTGACGAGTCGTATAATTATATCCGGACTATAAGATTCTAGGTATCGTACAAGTATGATACAAAATAAAGACACACAAAAAACAAATTTTTAAAGCTTATTCACATATAACCTATCTGATGAATGCCGAAACAGCGATGAAGTTTGAGAAAAACATAATATCTGTGCGGAACATGGATAGAAAAACAATTGAACATATACTCCTCACCGCAAAAAAGATAGAAGAAATGCCTAAAAACAAGCAATTGGAAATCGCAAAAGGACACACAGTTGCATCCCTTTTTTTTGAGCCATCCACAAGAACTATGCTATCCTTTGATACTGCCGCAAAGAATCTGGGCTGTTCGGTGATTGGCTTTTCCGGAACAGAATCCATTTCTGTAAAAAAAGGGGAAACTTTAACAGACACAATACGGATGGCGTCCGCTTATTCTGATTTGATTGTTATGAGGCACCCGCTTGAAGGCTCTTCAAGAAGAGCCGTAGATGTTTCAGCAGTACCCGTTATAAATGCAGGCGACGGGGCGAACCAGCATCCCACGCAAACTTTGCTTGACTTGTACACAATCCTTAAAAGCAAAGGAACTCTGGACAATCTCACAATCGCTATTGCGGGGGATCTAAAATACGGGCGTACCGTCCACAGTCTCGCTTACGCGCTTTCTTTTTTCAAGAACAACAAGCTGCTTTTTGTAGCCCCTAAAGCGCTTGGAATGCCTGAAGACCTGATAAACGAACTTGGCGAAAAAATTGAGACGAGGGAAGCAACAATAACAGAAGCGCTTGAAAACTCAGACATACTTTACATGACGCGCATACAAAAAGAACGGTTTCTAGACCCGCAGGAATACGAGCAATTACGGGGCACATATGTGCTTACAAAAAAAATGCTTGAAAATGCAAAAAAAGGCCTGAAAGTTATGCACCCGCTTCCAAGAGTTGATGAGATTTCAACAGATGTCGATTCAACTGAAAACGCGATTTATTTTGCGCAGGCAAAAAATGGGGTTCCGACAAGAATGGCATTGATTGCCCTGCTTTTGGGGGTTATGAAATGAATACAGACAACGGGCCAAAAGACAAGCTTGCAATAACGAAAATAATCTTCGGTACAGTTATAGACCATATACCAAACAAAATGTCATTTAAAATCTCAAGCATCTTAAACCTTCAAAATTCCAACGGTGCTATTGCTGTTATATCGTCCGCGAAAAGCAGGAATATGGGCAAAAAAGACATCGTAAAAATAGAGGGCAAGCATCTTAATTCAGGCGAGCTGGACAAAATCGCGCTTTTGGCGCCCGGAGCCACGATAAATATCATAGATGACGGCAAAGTAATATCCAAAACACTTCTCTCAACACCCGCACAGGTTTCAGGAATCCTTAAATGCTTTAATCCTAATTGCATAACAAACCATGAAAAAACAATAACAAAATTTAAAACCACATCAAGCACACCTCTTAAGATGCGCTGCATTTATTGCGAGCGCACATTTGATGAAGATATACTGGGGCGCATGATAAAATGAGCAAAAGCCTTAAATCTGTAAAAGCGGTAATTTTTGACATGCAGGAAACGCTTTACACCAACAGCCGGTTGTATCCGGATACCGAACAATTTCTTAAAAACCTTATGGAGAAAGGCATCGCCCTTGCTGTTCTTTCAAATGCGCCGAAAACAGTTGTAGAAAATATTCTTGCAGAGTTTAAGCTAACAAAGTTCTTTGATAGCATCATATGCGCTCCCGATTACGATACAACAAAACCAGACCCAATGCTTATAGGAATTACGCTTGCGGTTCTTGGCGATGCGGTGGGAAAGAAAATAGGAAAAAACCAGATACTGTTTATCGGCGACAGGCCATCAAAAGATATAAGATGCGCAAAGCAGGGCGGTATAAAGGCAGTAAGGGTATTGCGTGGGCTTTACACCACAGAAATTCCGGAAGACAAATACGAGACCGCTGATTTTGAAGTGAAGGATTTTAAGGAAGTTCAAAAATTGCTTGCCTAATTAATTATATAATGCTCATTTGTGCATTAGTATCTTATGCAGTCTAAACTCTTTAAAACAAAAAAGTTTTTGAATATTTATTCCACACAGGCCTTTTTCTCAGCTGGATCTATTTTCGGCTGGACTTTTGTTTACCTTTATCTTTTTTTAAAAGGATTTTCTTACTTTGAGCTTGGCGTTTTTACGGTGGTTATATATGCAACCCCCTTTTTAGTGCTTCTAAAGAAAAGAAAAGTGTTTCTTCTAACATCCATGAAACAGGGGATACTAATTAAAATGCTTACATTTGCAAGTGTTGTTTTTGCGGACAATATGGCCGTACTTGTCCTTTGTGCGCTCCTTCTTGGAATATCGCGCGTTTTTTTCTGGGTGCCTTATAATGTTGCCTTGATTTCTTTAG
>JAGLIP010000143.1 GCA_023142905.1 Candidatus Aenigmatarchaeota archaeon
CCCGCAAGAGTTGTTATTTTTGCGAATCCTAGCCCGTCTGTGCTGTTAAATGTTATTGTCTTGTTATTTCCTATCGCAGCATCGTTGCCCCCCACCGCCTCTATTTCAACCACGCCGGTAGGTGGATAATATCCTAAATCATAAAATTCTGTTTCATCAAAAGATACGGTGTAGTTTCCGGGCAGCATCTTTTCAAATAGCGCCGTTCCCGGGTGCGTAAAATTCTGCCTCACTACAGGACCCGTAAGTATTAGGCTTACATTTGCGATTAATGCGGATGTTGTGTTTTCAGTCCTTATTTCGAACTGGGTTTCATTTACAGCATATATTGCGTTATTCCAACCACCGGCATTTGATACGGTAAGCTGCGGCGTTCCGCCAGGCACAGCGTACCATGGGTCGATTCCTGTAAATGTCAGTGCATAGGTTCCTGTTGGCACTTTTTTGAATGCGGCGCTTCCGTTTACGGTAGCGTTTAAAAATTCCACGCCTGAAAAATTGATAAGAACGCCATCAATGGGGCTTCCTGAGTCAGACAATACACTTATGTTTACATAGGTAATATTTAACCATACGGAAGGCAATGGGTATGTATTTCCCGGCGAGTATGTTTCCCCACCAACAGTTGTTATTCCATAACCATAAGCACTTCCATTTATCGTAAAGTTCAGAGATTTTGGAACTCCGAGATATATCCATTGTGTTACATTTCCCGAAGCACTTGTTGTGTGGTTTACAAATGTTGTGTTTTCGTTATTGTTCAAAAGAAGTTCCTGATTTGAAACAGCACCATCGCTACTGTTTATGTCTAAAACAAACTTGCTGTTTCCAATAGGATATATGTAATATTTATTGTCTGCCTGTTCATTTATTGTTAATATATTATAATTTGTTGCGTTGATTGTAACATTGTATGTATTTCCTTCCCGAACACTAAATGAAAACTGCCCGTTAGTTACGGGAATGCTGTTTGTATATGCATTGCATTCTGATGATGAACCGCAAATCTCCTGATCAAATACTGAAAGGATAATTGTTGCGGGTGTTGATATAATCTGGCCGGTCTTAATGCTGTATATACTTCCATCCAATACTCTTGAGCCAATCATTGGTTGCGTACTTAATTTGCTCTCATTTTCGTTAAGGCCTATAAATGACCATTGCCCGAGATTGTATCCTGAATCCGCAGCAGTAATATAGTATGTTTGACTTGTTGCGCCCCCCCCGAAAACTTTGGAACTTATGTTTATTGTGTATGTTCCGTTTGCATCGGTTGTTGTTTCATAACGCAGGCTTGTTGGTATATATGTTGGGGATGTATAGAACTTTAGTTCTGTATTTTCAAGAGTTCCGGCAGGTCCCGGCAGTGGGCTTGAAATAAAGTATTTATCATAAACGGTTCCGTTTATTTTTGTATTCGCTGTAAAGTCTACGGCAATATCGCCAAACACACCCATGTATTCTCCATCGGAAAATTCGCTGTTGTGCGTTCCATTATATAATATTCCCGTACTTTCACTATTCCATGCATTATATCCCGGAACGGTTATTCTAACATTATAATCTCCTGTTCCTTTTACACCAAAGGCGGCAACACCATTTGATGTTTCTCCTTCATTGAATGTGAACATCCCTAAAGGCATATAATACTCAATGTATTTTCCGTAACCTGCGGACTCGCCGTCTATGATGAAATTATATATTCCTGTATCAATATCGAGAAGTGCAATGCCTGTTGAGTTGGTTAATTCAGATAATATGTATTCTCCGGTTGTGTAATTTTCAACGCTTATATTCACCCATTCAATTGCGCTTCCCGAATTATCGGTCACATTTATATCGACCATCCCTGAGACACTGGTGTTTATTGGCTTAAGATACAGCGATACGGTGTTGTTTTCACCCGAAACAATGTCCAGTACCTTAAGATTTGTTTTCCCGTTTGGTACGGTAATATTTATGAAATACTTCTCTTTAGGTACATATTCAAAGACAATCCACCCGAGTGCATCTGTCGAGCCGTTCATGTACTGGCCTTTGCCGTTCATTTGTACTGCGGTTCTTTCTGTATTTAAGACAGAAACCTCTGCGTTTTCAACAGCGCCTGAGTCATTGTATGCGTATATTTTTATGCGCGTAATCTCAACCGAAATATTAACGGCAGCCGTACTGTCAAGAAGAACTGTTGTATGTTTTGCACCCAGACCGTATCCTTTTGCCTCGCCGTTTGCAGTAAATGCCTGCTGTCCGCCGCGAACATAATGTATTGTACTCCCTCCACCGACAGTTGTGTTTACCTGTGTTTCCCAGATTACGATGACTCCGTCTTCAACAATCGTTCCAAGCTCATCGGTGATATTTGCAACAACGGAATTATCTGAAAGTTCGTATTGCTTATTTATAGTGCCTGAAACCGCAATATTCGTTTCATTTGTTTTGTTGTAACCGATAGATGAGCCGTTTATCGAAACATTATAGACGCCTGCAATCAATTGGCTGAAAATCACTTTCCCGTTTTCACCAGAGTATTTGGTCTGTCCTGTTGGTGCTATTGTGATTTTTGCGCCTTCAATAAAAGTGCCGGTTGTGTTTTTAACAGTCACTTCAAGTGTATTTGGATAAAGCGTTACAA
>JAGLIP010000144.1 GCA_023142905.1 Candidatus Aenigmatarchaeota archaeon
GGTGGATTTCAAGCTTTTTCAGCAAAACTGAAAAGCTTCGAGTGAAACGAGATGATTTTTATTGTTGGCCTATGCTTTATATACAATAAAAAATACAAAATTAATCTAGCATTAAACAATCAAAACATTAATTTTGAGGGACAGAAACTTTTTTTCTTTATGCATCATAATACTTAAAGAGGTTTGTGCGAACAGCTGAATTTTCTTGAGCGAATATCTCTGCTGCAGCAAATGCAAGCGATGCGCCACTTGGACCCCCCACAAAAAGAGTATTATTTATTTTATCCCTGCTGGCATTTCTCACATACCCGGCAGGGTCTTCTATTTCTCCTGTTTTTGTTGCAATAACAAATCCGGAAGCCTTATCTATATCATAAAGCTCCCCGGGATTATCAAAAGCGCTAAAAACAAGAAGAGACATCCTTTTAGGATCAATATCCTCAGGGCTTTTGATTTCAAATGGAATTTTCGACCCATAAAGAAGCTGCTCTAGTGTTTCTTCAGCAGCCTTTAATGTCTTGTCTTCTTCATAAACCCCGCTTCCGGGAATCAGGTCAATACCTCTCCAGTTATTTTTCTCGATTTGGTACGCCATTTCAAGAGCAATATCTGCTCTGTTTACACCGGTTGTAAGTATTGAATATCCCGGTGGTTTTTCTATTGTTGAAAAATGAGAACTTAGCCCGCCAGTTTTTGAATCATATACAGAAACAGCTATTACAGGCTTTGATTCCCTTTCTCTCTTTCGAATCTCGATGTTGTGATAACCAAGATTTTGTTTTGCAAGAGCCGCCAATTGATTATTAAGCCCTGCGGCACAAATAACCACATCTGCATGATTGTTTCTTAAAAGTTGTTTTGTACTCTTTGGTGCTCTGTCAGCGGAACTAACATGTAATGTTACCACATACCGATCCCCTACATTGTACGGGGTGTCTAGAGCAACACCACCCAAACCAATTCGCAACTCTTCAGGCAAATAGGGTGTAAGTTTTGGCAAGTCGCTTTCAGAGCCCATAATCAATGCAATTTTCATTCCATTAGTATTCATTTAACCACTGGAATCAAATGAAACCCAAAAATTTATATATCTTAGTCTTAATGATTGGGTTCCTGTGAAAAAACCCATACAAACTATATAAAGGTAACACGAACAAATTAAAGGATATTACAAAAACAAAGGTGCGTGAATAAATTATGGATATTGTCAATTTTATTGGGGGCGATGGGGGCATTCTAGGCACCCTCACAACAATCATTTTTTTCCTGTTTTTGATATACTATCAAAAAATACTTATGCTGCAAACTGTCTGGAAAGCAGAAAAAGACCTTAAGGTCTTGGAAGAATATGACAAAAAAGCAGAAGGATATATTTTCAAAAAACTTGGCAAAAACGCTACAAAAAAGACAAAGGATTCTGTCAAGAACTTTATGGACTTTTTTGTTTCAGGCCCTGTTGACCTTGATCCTTACGGCATCATAGGTAAGATTGAGCATGTCATGAACCGCTCTGAAAAAAGATTCCAGTATTTTGTTGACAGCGTTGCACCCAAAGCAACAAAGGAAGAAAAAGCAAACATAAAATTCGGTATAATCGGTGCCATTGGTGTCCACCAGATATACAAGATTGTCCGGCACCTTATAATTAGTGTCAAAAAGAACAACAACATTCAGATGGTCATGCTTTTGCAGATTTATCTTCCTATTTTGTCAAAAATGGCAAAATCACAGACGAAGGCAACAAAAGCCTTTGTTGAAGGGGTTCCTATAGGGGATGCAATAGGTCCTATTGTTGCTGCATCTTATATGACTAAAAAAGCAACAACACCTGCAAATGACATTGTCTTGACAAAGGAAAAAATCGGCAAAAAAGAAGTATTTATTATGAAAGCCGACGGTCCGGGCTCCGCCCTTGGTAAGATTGGAGTAGCTGTTGAAAAAACAGTGAAAAAAGAGAAAATAGACCACATAATAACTGTTGATGCCGCAGGAAAGCTTGAGGGCGAGAAAACAGGATCAATTGCGGAAGGTGTTGGAGTTGCTATGGGCGGAATCGGTGTTGAGCGCTCAAAAATTGAGGAGATTGCAGTCAAGCTGGATATCCCTATGGATGGCATTGTGATAAAGATGTCTCCTGATGAGGCATCAATACCAATAAAGAAAAATGTCTTTAAGGCACTTGACAATGCACGGGCAGTTGTTGAGAAGAACTTAGAAGAATCTACTTCAAAAAAGATACTTTTAATTGGTGTTGGAAATACCTGTGGTGTTGGCAACAGCAAGAAATCCCTAACAGGCCTTGAAACAAAGCTTAAGCCTATATGGATTTCGCAAAAAAAAGAGAAAGAAGAAGAAAAGAAAAAACAGTCCGGATGGTTTTAAGGGGTGAATATTATGAGCGATATTAATGTGGAATCATTAAGCAGCCAGTTGGGTCAGCAAACAATGGCAACGCCGCAGGCAGAGCCGAAAAAAGAATGTGTTTTTTGCGCAATTGTTAACGGAGCCATGCCTGCAAAAATAGTTGCGGACAATGAATATTTTATAGCGTTTCTTGACATACAGCCAAAAGCAGCAGGGCATATAGTGATTGTCCCTAAAAGGCATGCGTTA
>JAGLIP010000145.1 GCA_023142905.1 Candidatus Aenigmatarchaeota archaeon
TGATTGAATCGGTTCTTATTGCGGCAATATTTGCCGGCCTGACTTTTACAGTATTTCTTTTTTATGCCGTATTCAACGAAAAAAGAGCATACACTATCGCACATTTCGTGATTGCTATTTTTGG
This sequence comes from Candidatus Aenigmatarchaeota archaeon, assembly GCA_023142905.1. Classification (GTDB taxonomy): domain Archaea; phylum EX4484-52; class EX4484-52; order EX4484-52; family B79-G9; genus GLR112. The sequence continues at coordinate 125 of JAGLIP010000145.1, forward strand.
CAGGTTCGATTTTCTTAAAAAAAGAATGGTTACCGCACAGCACAAGCTTGAGAGCGATGTGGGTATATTTTCTAAGGCTCTTGAAGAGAACATGACATTTAAGCTTGTTGTTTTGAATGCAATGGTTACTGTTTTTTTAAGAATACTTGATGTTTTGCGATTGTATGTTGTGCTTCTTGCGTTTGGCGGAGATACAAGCATTTTGTTTGTGTTTGTTGCGTTTACTATTTCAAGGCTTTCTGTTTTTGTGCCTGTTCTTCCCGGAGGTATAGGCGCTGTTGAGTCGGGCATTGTTATCGGGCTTTCATTGGGCGGCGTTCCTGTAGCTCTTGGAGCGGCTGTAGCAATTGTTGACCGCCTTTTAACATTTATAGTTCTTGCATTTGGAGGCGCTTTAGGCCTTAGCTCATTTGATTTTAATGCAAAGGAATTAAGAGAATATTAACTCTTTTTTGCAAGAACCCAGAAATTGCTGTTTGTTTGTTTTGTTTTAATAACATTCAGGCCTGATTTTTTTACAAGTTCTTCAAGTTCGCCTGAGCTAAATAAGTGATAATAACGGGGATATTTTTTATCCCATGTAAGAATAACATCTTTTTTGGTTATTTTTTCTTTTTTGAATTTTGGCGCATCTAAAGACCATGTACTTACAAGAACAAGGCCATTTGGCTTTAATACCCTTTTTGTTTCATCGAGGGATTCTATTCTTTCCTTTTCTGTTTTTATGTGGTGTATTGCGGCAATGTATAATATTGCGTCAAATGTTTCTTTTTTAAACGGGCTTTTTAAAAGATCTGATAATACGCAGGACATATTCCGGTCTTTTTTTCTTGCCTGAAGAATCTGTTTTTGTGAAAAATCAGAGCAAACGCAATTGTGGCCTTTCTTTTTTGCATATAATGCGTGCCGTCCTGTGCCTGAGGCAAGATCCAGAACAAGAGAATTTTCTTTGAGTTTTTCAAAAAGCATGCCTGTTTCTTTCCAAATGTTTTGTCTTGTTGCGTCAAAATGCTCTGCGATTTTGTTATATGTATTTTTTAGGTCTTCTTTTTTTTGCATAGGTTTATTATTTTTCGTAAACTTATTATGTTGTATGGATGATGCAAAAGAATGTGACCTGTGCGGAAGACAGGTAAACAGGATTGTAAAATGCAGGGTAGAAGGGAGTGTCCTTAGCGTTTGCACCAACTGCTCTGAGTATGGTTCTGTGATAAAGGCGCCAAAACCAGTTTTTTCAAGAAGTGTGTCTGATTCGGTTTTACCGGAATCGATTGTTCCTGATGCGGCATCAAGAATAAGACGGGCAAGAGAGAAGCAAAATTTAAGCATAGAGCTTTTGGCGCAAAAGATGAAGGAAAAAGAATCTGTTCTTCACAGGATTGAACAGGGAAAATTTATACCACCTATTAATCTTGCAAGAAAAATTGAAAGAGTCCTTAGAATAGTTCTTATTGACAAGGGGGGTGCTGATTTAGCCGAGCTTGATTCGCCAAAAGCAACAGGCGCTCTTACTTTAGGCGATCTTCTTAAAGAAAAGCTTGAAAAGAAAAATTAAAGACCGAAAGTTACGCTTAGTTTTTCACATTTAAACTCTTTTGCTTTAAGGCTCATATTTGGCGGAGTTTTTAATATTTTGAAGTAAAGGGTATCATTTGTTTGTGCGCGGATTTCGCAGGATTCCTCAAATTCATCTATGTGAATGTTCTTTTTTGAACGGACATGTGGTATGTGCAGTTGGATAACTAATTTTCCTGCACGGTTTTCAAGTGTTTTTGTTTTTGGTTCTTTTGTGTTTGTTATACCGCATTTTTTTGTTTTTGATTCTAAATATTTTGCCGTGTTTGTGTTACCCATATCTAAAAGGCCTTTGTCCTGATTGCTTATACCTACAACAACACTATTTGCGCTCCTTTTATGGCTTTCTGCAAGAAATACATCCTTTAAGTCATGCATAATGTTTAAAAAAACATCATCTATTGCAAGCCCGTCTATTGTTGCTGCTTTTGTTCTTGAGCCGCATGACGGGCAGTAATTCCATCTCTTTTCAACATTCAGGTTGCATTTATTGCAGTTCATATAATCTATTTCAGTTTAAGTTTTTTTAGGATTTCAAGAGGTTCATTTGGCGTTATTTCAAAGCCTTTTGATGTTAGCGCCAACTGCATCCAGAAGACATCGGATATTGTTCGCAAGGTTGCAATTTGCTTTACGGTTGTGCCTTCGAAGATGAGTGTGTCTTTCTCATAATCAAAAGTTACCTGAACCGGGTTTCCTTTTGATAGTATCAATTGCTGGCCGTCTGAACTCACAATTGAAAGGTCGACCTTTTCCGGTGCCGTTATTGTTATCGTATATTCTGCCATTTAATCACCTAAATTATGTTTCTCTATAACTATTTGCTTTTGTTTTGTTTATATAGTTTGTTGTGGTTCTGTTGAAAATAATTAAAAAAAGAAAAAATGAGGTTAATCACTTAAC
>JAGLIP010000146.1 GCA_023142905.1 Candidatus Aenigmatarchaeota archaeon
GCATTTGAGAAACAGGAATATTTTTTAGCGACTCTTCTTTTACATGTTTTGCTTCAGAAATATCTGTTTCAGGCAATGGCGGAAGCTCAAGATTACCTACAGGATCCGGTATTGGAGATATAGATACGGGATTGTTATTCGCAGCCGGCGGCACAAATGGTTTAGCTTGTGGCTGTGATTCTTGAGGTGCTGGTGTTTGCATGGGTGCTGGTGCTTCAGACAATTTATCTGACAACATATTTTGTGTTGGAATGTTAGGCATTGGTTCTTGAGACATTTCTTTTTTTAACGGAAAATCCATAGACTCTCCCGCTTTTTCAAAATCCCTGCCAAATTTCATATCGGCTTGTTGGTTTTTAGAAACATTATTTTTATCATTTTTTTTGCCTACGCCAAACACTTAACATCACCTTTAATACATATTTGCCTAAAAGAGTTTATTAAAGTTACTTATGAAGCCCGTAGGCTACAATATCTTTTCCTTCTTTTATAACCCGTGCAAATCCGACCCGCTCAAACTGAACAACAGAATCCTTGATGTCTTTTATATCTGGTTCTGAAAAACCCACAAGCTTTTTCCCTGACGGGAGAATCATTTTTACCGGAACATTTGCAGTTGTTGAAACCCATTGTATTATGGGAACTCCTTTTACGGCATCATTACTGCTGATTTCCGCATTGTTTTTTGTTTTGAATCTTATGTTTGTGCCGTATTTCAAACGGATTACCGAGCCTTTTTTGAGTTTTTCGGCATCCTCTTTTGAAATAAAGAGCTCATCTGTTGAAATAAGTTCCCGCACCCCCATATTTTTGTTATCAGGATGCTTTGGGGCATCGATTTTTGTTTTTTTAATACCAACAACCTTTATTTTCGTAGGCTTCGGGACAAAAAAATATCTTGGTGCAATCGGATCTATTATAGTTTTATTGTAGCTATTTATTGTTTTCATAAAATCTTCAAAAGAGACAGTTTTGTCAGCAGCACTCGTACCTACAAGGGTTACAAATTTTCTGAATGCTTCGGATCTGTAGCCGCGTTTCTTAAATGCGCGCAAAAACGGAAGCCTGATATCATCCCAACCCATGTATTTTCCTTCATCAATTGCCTTTCGGGTTTGTGTTGTTGATAATTTAAGGCCTGTGAAGTTAATTCGTCCTATATGGATAAACTCAGGGATTTTCCACGCAAAAGCACTATAAAGATATTTTTGCCTTTCTGTGTTTGTTATATGGTCTTTGCCACGGATTATGTGTGTCATGCCAAAATCATGGTCATCAACAGGAACAGCAAAATTCATTAAAGGCCAAACCCTGTATTTTCTGCCTGTGCGTGGGTGAGGTGTATCATTGATACGAAACGCCGGCCAGTCGCGAATTGCAGGGTTCTTGTGAGTTATATCTGTTTTCATCCTGACAACTGCTTCTCCCTGTTTGTATGTATTGAACATCTTTTTCCAGCGGTTTTTATTTTCATCGGGCGAAAGCCCGCGGCATGGACAGGCTTTTTTTGCATTTACATGCTCGCGGAATTTTTCAGGTTCGCAAGTGCACACATAAGCATGACCTTTTTTGATTGCTTCCTCTCCGTAATCATAATACTTTTCAAGCCTGTCTGACTGAAGCACGATTTCAAAATCAGAACCTGTAATCCAACGGACATCTTCAGGAATCATTTTGTATGCATCAACGCATATATTGTCAGGATTTGTATCTGAGAACCGCAAATAAAACTTGCCACCGTATTTCTTTACATATTCTGAATTAAGAATGACAACAAAAGCGTGTCCCACATGCAAAGCTCCGGAAGGCGACGGCTCAAAACGCATGACGACTTTACCTTTTTCTGCATTTTTAAGTTCCGGAAGACCAACCCGCCTTACCACTTTTTTTACTACAACAGACAAGCCCAGCTTTTTTATCTCTAAAAGCTGTTCTTTCATAGGCATTTTGTTTATTAGATTAACCGTTTCATCAATAAGCGCAATTGTCTCTTTAGGGTTCCCACGCGCTTCAGGCATTTTTGCCATTGCCTGAGATATTATGGCGCTTGCCTGCGCTTTTCCTCCGTGTTGACCGGCATTTGCCAAAACAAGCTTTTTTATTTCATCTTTAAAATTCATAACTATACTTTATGCCGAAAAAGTTTATATAGAACGGTTTTTTTATTCAAACAACAAAACCTTATAAAACTAATACGGCCTAAACAAGTATTGTTGTTGTAAAAACATGACGAGGATAAGATAGTTGGTTAGTCCTAGAGATTGTGGATCTCTATACCCGGGTTCAAATCCCGGTCCTCGTCCTTCTTTTTAATTTTTAAATGAAACGATATGTTGCCCTAAAAAACTTCTCCGATTCACTCCGACTTTTTGGGATGCTTAACACGGCTTATGCAGAAAATTCTTGCAGAATTTTCACAAATGCCCACACAGTCGCGCTTCGCATAAGCCTATACATTATCATTCAAAAAATAATTTATTTAAAATCCAGTCCCCAATTTCAACAACATCTTCAAGTGTCAAATCCTTGACTTTCTTTTCTGCATGGGGTATTTCAACTGCGAGCTCTTTAGCCTTTTCTTTTTCCAATTTGA
>JAGLIP010000147.1 GCA_023142905.1 Candidatus Aenigmatarchaeota archaeon
GCCATAACAGCACCTGTGCCGTATTCCATAAGCGCATAATCTGCAATATATAGGGGGCAAACATCATCAGTAACAGGATTTGTGAAATATTTTCCGATAAATATGCCGTTTTTCTCTTTACCATCAGCAGTCCTTTCAATTGATGGTGTTTTTCTTACAGCTTTGATGAAATCATGCACTGGTTTTTCGTATTTTGTTCCGGAAACAAGTTTTTTCACAAGCGGGTGTTCCGGTGCAAGGACAATATAAGTTATTCCAAAGATAGTGTCGGGTCTTGTTGTAAATGTAGAGATTGTGATGTCTGAATCATCGACATTGAAGAATATTTCAATACCTGTGCTTTTTCCAATCCAGTTTTTCTGCATTACGCACACTTTTTCAGGCCAGCTTTCAAGTTTTTCAATATCATTAAGAAGTTCATCCGCATAGTCTGTGATTTTCAGGAACCACTGCGCAAGATTTTTTTTGACAACTCCTGTTTTGCATCTCCAGCATGTTCCTTCTTCTACTTGTTCATTTGCAAGAACCGTTTCGCATTTAGGGCACCAGTTTATCGGCGCCTCTTTTTTATACACGAGACCCTTTTCAAAAAGCTTTAAGAAAATCCATTGGTTCCATCGATAGTATTCCGGAGTGCTAGTGGCAATTTCTCGCGACCAGTCATAAGAAAAACCCATTGCCTTTTGCTGTTCTTTCATCATCTTGATGCATTTGGCGGTCCACACAGCAGGCTTTGCGTTGTTCTTTATTGCCGCGTTTTCAGCAGGAAGCCCAAAAGCATCATAACCCATAGGATAAAGCACATTAAACCCCTGCATTCTTTTGTAGCGGGCAATTGCATCACCAATAGAATAGTTTCGTACATGCCCCATATGGAGTTTTCCGGAAGGGTATGGAAACATCTCAAGAACATAATATTTTTTCTTTTTTGTATCCTTTTTTGTATCAAACAGTTTTTCTTTTTCCCATGCGTTCTGCCATTTTGAATCAATGTCTTTGAAATTCATATAATTCGCCTATAATTATAATATACTGGTTATTTACTAATAAGTTTTATAATTGTTGTGCGTTGGGTAACTGTCTAATAGCTTATTTTCTCGATAGGCCTCTATAGGGTGTGATTTTCTTTCGGGGGGGCCTTGCCAGGTAATCGGACCACTTGCAATCCGAAGTACTGGCCGCGTATATATTTCTTCATCCATCTCATTCACATTGAATTATGTTTTTTCCGTATTTGCCAAAAAAATAAAAATCAGTTAAAAAACTTGTAAAATAACTGCCGCGCCCGCGTTTTCCAGTTCAATTGGTTTTGGAAATCACGAGCGCTTATTTAGACTAGAAGTATGAGTACAAGAAAAAGAAAAAAAGACACATTCGCAAAGCTAACTTGGTTCGTTTCAGCTTCCTTTGCAAATGTTGTCTGGTTCATTAATAATACCTTTGGTCAGATGGTTTTATGGCACGCATATCATCAATTCTTCGTCGGTATAGGTCTGAAGGCCCATTGAATGAAGTTCCCCATCCTACCGACCCCACTACATTCCCGCTAATTCCTGTTGGCATATATACCATATCAAATCCCCTCCATAGTTAGTTCTAAACATAAGTTAAATTCTGCAGCACCGTTTGTTCGTAAATAAAATCAAAACAGAACAACGGTGCGCGTATTAAAAAAGCACATTGAGAACCGCATGTTTGGGCGCAAGAATCTGTTTGGCACTAAGAACTTTCGTTTCCATATTCTTTGCGTTTTTTATTCGGTTCATAAATATCACTATTGCAAACTTTCGTTTGCGTTTAAGCGCGAAAGGGCGCTCCTTAAAAACTTCTGGCGGGCTTTTAAAGGGCGCCTTTCAAGACGCTTAAAACCGGCCCTCAAAATCAAAGACCGGTTCTCGTTCAAATTCTGGATATGGGCTCTTAGGTGGTACTTGGGACATAAACATGACTGTAACCTCAAATAAATTTTAACACTTAGAGCATCGAACTTTCAGATGTTTTTAAGAAAGGTTTATTAAAGAAAGAACGATGCGACAATTATTTTGTCAGAATAATAATGGCGTGCATCGGATTTGTAATCACCCAACAACAGCTAATAAAAAAGTTCATATATTTTTTTGCTGTTGTGCATATCATAATAATCTAAACCTAAACTAGTTGTTGACCTATATAAATCTTTCGCTATTTTTTGTGTTTGGTTGCATCTACAAATCTTCGGTATAGTAAGACATATAAAGGGAACCTGACATATATTGGAATATCGTTTTACAAACAATAATGGTTGATTTTTAATGACACGAATAATTTCTATTGCTTCCGGCAAAGGCGGTGTAGGCAAAACAACAATTACAGCAAATGTGGGTGCTGCATTAAATGAGTTTGGATACCGTACACTTGTTATGGATACAAATCTCACAACACCTAATCTGGGTTTTCATCTTGGTGTCCCTTTATACCCTAAAACCCTTCACGATGTTCTCAAAGGCGAAGCATATGTTGATGAGGCAATTTATGTTCACCCTACAGGATTAAAAATTATTCCTGCAGGAAT
>JAGLIP010000148.1 GCA_023142905.1 Candidatus Aenigmatarchaeota archaeon
TTCCCGATTGTATTTTTATGCATTATATGCATTGCTCTTGGAATCTTCTACACCGCAGGCATAAGCATATCAGAAATCGCGGCAACAGCACTTCTAAACAACAAGCCGTATATTTTGGGGGTGCTTGGCTAATGATAAACTCTGTATTTTTTGACACAATCTCGGTATCACTCATATTTTTTGTACTTTTGGCATTTTTTATGTATCTTGCAGGAAAACCCAAAAAAACAGACACTCCGGGAAAAACAAGCATCTATGCATGCGGCGAAAACTTAAACCCTGAGAATCTTAACATGGTTCAAAAAAGCTTTTATAATACAATCATCGATGCATTACGAGTAAATAAGCTTTCAAAACTCCATTCGGGAAATCTTACAGAATACCTGTTTTTGATTGCAGCAGGTACATTTGCAATTATAATTTTATTGGTTTTATTATGGTAATAAAAATAATTTCAGAACTATTAAAAAAAGCAAAAGCAAAATCCCCATGGATTCTGCACTACGATACTGGCGGGTGCAATGGATGCGATATAGAAATACTTGCAACATTGACCCCTCATTATGATGTAGAACGATTCGGCATTGTTGAAAAAGGAAACCCAAGGCATTCAGACATCCTTGTTGTAACAGGGGCTGTAACCAAAAAATCCCGACCCCGACTAAAAAGAATATACGAACAGATGCCATCACCTAAAGCAGTTGTGGCTGTTGGGGGATGCGCCATAACCAAAGGCATATTTCATGACGCATACAATATCTGCGGCCCGGTGGATAAAATAATACCTGTTGATATATATGTACCGGGATGCCCACCAAAGCCTGAAGCAATAATTGACGGTGTTCTAAAAGCCATCAACATCTGGAAAAATAAACTATAATTGAAGTTAAACAGTTAAAGATTATATAAAAGGTAAAAATATGAAAATTGTAATATCTCTTGGAGGCTCCCTTGTGACAAAAGAACCCGTAGTAAAAAACATGGCTCTGTATGCTGAAGCCATAAAAAAAATCGGAACGGAAAACCGAATAATTGTTGTTGTAGGTGGTGGGGCTGCTGCAAGAAAAGCAATTGAAATTGCGAGAAAAAAAGGCGCAAACGAATTTGAGCAGGACATAAAAGCAATTGAAGTGACGCAAAAAAACGCACATGATTTTGCAAACGCTCTTGGCGATTCTGCCGAGGGACAAGTAAACAAAAACTATACTGATATCGTGTCTCTTTACAATTCAACAAAAAAGATTGTTGTCTGTGGGGGAACAACCCCCGGCCAGTCAACAGACGGAGCCGCGGCAAACCTGGCAAAATTGATAAGGGCCGATATGATGATAAACGCCACAAATATAGATGGAGTGTATGATAAAAACCCCCAAGAGTTTAAGGACGCAAAAAAAATTAGCATGCTGGATTATGACGCACTTATGAATATTCTTGAAAAAAACGAACAGTCCCCGGGCAAATACGGCCTTTGTGATGTGGGGGCGGTTGAGATTCTAAAAACCCAAAAAATACCACTTATAATCATTGACGGAACAGACCCGTTGGAGATTGTTCGCGCAGTTGAAGAAAAACATAACGGAAGTGTTGTGGGGCAATAATTATGGACTTTCAAAAATTAGGAAAAATAACAGCAACAAAAAGCAATGCAATAGACATTGAAGTTCCTTTTGCATCCCTTCACAAACAAATCGCAAAATTAAGGCTTTCCGGATTCTACCGCATATCAACAATCACAGGCATTGACACCGGAAAAGAAATTGAAATCATATACCACATATCAAATGAGATATTCACCATAAATATCAAGACAAAAATCTCAAGAAACAATCCCTCAATTGAAACCATTGTTGATTATTTCCCCGGAGCAGCCCTTTATGAGCGCGAAGTTGCAGAAATGTTAGGCATCAGAATCAAAGGCAACCTTAAGCCCAAAAACATATTCCTCGATGATGCCTCACCAAAGGCGCCACTAAGAAAGAAAAAGAACGAAATAAATTTAAAAAACTAATTATACGCCAAAATATAAATTCTATACACCATAAGGTAAATTTACACAACAAAACCAGGTAAACTCAATTACCACAAATTTTTCAACAGCAACAAATATAAACCAACATATAACAGTATAATGTATGGAAAAAACAAAAAATTTTAAGTTGATGCTTGGATTTACAATAACATATTTATTATTATTTTTAATCTTAGCAATTATCAATAAAAATTATGAATTTATTTATTACACATGTTTTATGACTAGCATACTAATCATTATTGTTTTATATCACGAAAAAATACATCTAACAGAACCTATTTTATTTGGTCTAACCCTTTTAGGCATAATGCATATTTTGGGCGGCAATATTCATCTTTTTGGCACCCGGCTTTACGATATTTGGCTAATACCCCCAAACATATTAAAATATGATAATTTTGTTCATTCATTTGGTGCTTTTGTAGCCACATTCATCGTTTATAATTTAGTACAGCCACATCTTGATAAAAAAATGAATTACCCAATCGCA
>JAGLIP010000149.1 GCA_023142905.1 Candidatus Aenigmatarchaeota archaeon
TGAAGAAAGGAATTTTTTTTGAATTTTATCCGTAGTTTCTATTTCAATCCATTCTATGTGGTGTGTTTCTTCCATGGGGTGTGGTATGTGTCCAATGTTTACAATAATACCCGTATCTGTTTTTTCTAGAACCGGAACATGTTTTTCTTGTCCTTCATCACTAGTTTTTTCATCCATGTTTGTCATTGGGGCGCCGCAGCAAACAAGAGTCCCTGCACCAATGTGCAAAACATCTACAATATTTCCGCAAATTTTGCATTTGTATATTTCACTTTTTTTTGTCATGTCATTCACTCCTTTAAAACTTCAAAATAGCTTTTAGGGTGATTACATGATGGGCATTTTTCAAGTGCGTTTTTTCCGTGATATACAAAACCGCATTTTCTGCATACCCAGGAAACATCTTCTTTTTTCTCAAAAACTGTGTTGTTTTTAATATCCTCCAGCAGTTTTTTGTATCTTAGTTCATGGTGTTTTTCTACCGTTCCGATTGCTCTTAACCTTACCGCAATTTCGCCCATATTTTCTTTTTCCGCAATTTCTGCAAATTCAGGATACATTTTAGTGTGTTCAAAATTTTCACCCTCAATTGCTGCCTTTAGGTTTTCTTCCGTGGTTCCTACAATTGTTGGAACATCTGCTTCAATTATAATCGGTTTGTCATCTGTTTTTATTTGGTTTATCATTTTCATGAGCCATTTTGCATGTTCGCGCTCATTATCTGCTGTCGCAAGAAATATTTCGGCGATTTGTTCAAAGCCCTCTTTTTTTGCAATTTTTGAATAAATTGTATATCTGTTTCTGGCCTGGCTTTCACCCGCAAATGCCTTTGCAAGATTTTCAAATGTTTTTCCCATAAAGTTCACCCCATAAAGTATAAACTATATTGAATTTTGATGTTTTAATATCTGCTTGCAAAAAAAGAATAAATATAATATAGATGTATACAAGTATTCTTATGGTCGTTCAAAAAAAAGCAATTTTAAGCATTATTTTATCTTCAATTTTGTTTGGAACAATAGGCGTTCTTGTACGGATGATTGATACCGAAATACCCCCAATAACACAATCTCTGTTTAGAGGGGCTGCGGCTTTATTATTAATTGCATTAGTTTCGCTTCCAAAAAACAAGGACTTTTTTAAGATTACAAAAAAAGATATTCCTTTTTATTTTTTGGCCGGGGTTTTCGGTTATGGTATGATGCTTGCGTTTTTCACGCTTTCGGTTATCAATACTTCAATCGCAAATACATTTTTTCTTATGTTTACCGAATCTTTTTTCGTGGTTATTATTGCCGCTATATTTCTAAAAGAAAAAATAACAAAAGATTTGATTGTAACATTGTTTCTGGGGTTTTTAGGCGTTTTTTTCATATTCAGTCCGCAGTCATTGGGTAATAATTTCGTAGGCAATCTTTATGGTCTTGCCGCGGGGTTTGTATATGCATTATACATTGTTGTTGGAAGGCACATGGGTAAAAAATATTCATCATCAACAAACACGCTATGGTCTTTTATTTTCGGAGTATTGTTTTTACTACCGGTAACTCTTTGGCTCGAAAATCCTTTTATGGTGTCTGCATCACCATTTATCTGGTTTCTTGTTTTTCTTATGGGGACCATAATTTCAACTGCTTATTTTCTGTTAAATTACGGGCTTAAAAATCTTACAGCGGGATATGGTGGAATTTTGCTTTTGCTTGAGCCTGTAAGCGCTGTTTTCTTCGCTCTGCTGTTTTTTGGCGAAATCCCACCCACAAGCACTCTGGTGGGTGCGCTTCTGATAATGTCAAGCGTTGCATATCTTACATACAAAAAGACCAGGAAAAAATAAACTTATTGGTGGGGCGTTTATTATGTTGAAAAAAGATAGTTATTTCGCATACTTTTTGCTTTTTATAAGCTACGCCATATTCGGTATATATCACCCCGTTCAAAAACAGGGATTAGATTCGGGTTATGCGCCAATAGAATTTGCAGCGGCATCTATGTTTTTTGCAAGTATTTTTTTAGTGCCATTTGCTTTTAGAGAATACAAAAAACACAAATTAAAAATCAACAAAAAAGTTATTTATGAATTTTTGCTACTGGGTTTTTTGGCAACGGTTTTGGCGCCTTTGTTAAAACTTTATGGCCTTTTTTTAACATCCGCAAATAATGTTGCGTTGATAACAGCAACAAGCGGAGTATTCATAACACTCATTGCATATTTATTATTTAAAGAAAAAATGCCGAATTATTTTTTCCCGGTTATACTTTTCATGTCGTTAGGTCTTTTTTTATTCAAAACACCATCAGGTTTTAATTTTTCATCGTTCGGTATTGGCGATTTATGCGTATTTTCTTTTGTTATTCTAGTTTCATTATCAACAAATTTAGCTAAAAAATATATGCTTAATTTTCCGTCAATACTTATCTCATCTGCAAGACTTCTTTTTGGATTACCGCTACTGTTTTTACTTTATTTTAGGTGATTAGTGAAAATCTG
>JAGLIP010000015.1 GCA_023142905.1 Candidatus Aenigmatarchaeota archaeon
CTTGTTCCCAGACCAACTTCGCCGAGAAGGGCGCGTTTGATGTGGTCTTTTTTATTGCCGTTGATGATTTCTGAGTTTATGCCAATTTTAACGAACTCCAGCATGCGCTCGACTTTATGCACCATACCGCCTGTGGCATCTGCACCGTCTGAGCCTTTGAGGTGCTTTTTTATCTCATTAAAATTATTTTCTGTTATTTCGGGTATTAAATCGCCATCAGTTGTAATGACGCCGTCTGTTTTTCCGGCAAGAATTATTCTTTTTGTGCCTAATTTTTTGGCTAAAAATGTGAGGATTTCTTCAGTCGAAATTATGCAGCAGCCCTGTTTTTTGTCAATTCCTATGTCTCCGTAAGGGACGGGGACGATATTATGCCCCAGAAAAATTTCAAGTGCTTTTGTGTCCCAGCCCGTGATTCTTTTGCTTTCGCATATTGCGCCCGCAGATGGCTGTATTGAGACCGCGTTTATGCCTTTGGAAATCAGCGCATTTACAACAATCCTGTTTAATTTTGCAGCGTCATTTTGCACAATAGCCATGCCTTTTATGCTGTCTTTGTTTACAAGCCCTTTGTTTGTTTGGTATTTTATTGCGGACTGGTGCGGAAATGAGCCGCCTCCATGGCCTATGATGAGTTTTATGTCTTTTTCATTTACCGCTTCGCGGATTTCTTTTGCTATTCGTTTTATTGCTTCTGTATTTACGGTGTATGGTTTTGTTTTGTCGGTTATCAATGAACCTCCAAGTTTTAGCATTATAATTTCATTCATTTTTTCCACCTTTTGTAAAGGCCGTGTTCTATGCCAAAAGCATCGAGAATACGACCAACAGCGTTGTCTGTTAAATCAGTTACGCTTTTCGGCTTTATATAGTAGCACATCATAGGAGGGATTATCCAAACACCCAGTTTTGAAAGCTTTAGCATGTTTTCAAGATGTATTGCGTTTAGCGGGCTTTCACGGGGAACAAGCACGAGTTTTCGTTGTTGTTTTAGCTGGACATCTGCTGCGCGGGTTATAAGATTTTCAGAATAGCCGTTTGCAATGGCGGATAATGTTTTCATGCTGCATGGGGTTACAATCATGCCGTCAACTTTAAATGAGCCTGAAGCGATACTTGCAGCAATGTCGTTTTCTTTGTATATTTTGTGAGAGTTTTCCGTGATTTTTCTCATTGATTCTTCAAAATTTTCTGTTTCGTAGTTCATAACGGTTTTTGCGGATTCAGAGACGATTGTGTGTGCTTCAATGCCTGATTTTTTTAATTCCTCAACTGTCCTGATTCCTAGTTCTATTCCGCTTGCGCCTGTTATTGCTACAATTATTTTAATATTAACACACCTTTATTTCCGTCAACTGTGGCAATTTGCCCGGTTTTTAGATTTTTGTATGCATCTTTTTCAAGCTTGTCTATTGCAGGGATGTCTGAGATTATGACGCCAACGGCAACTATTGCTTCTGTTTCCTTGTTTATAATAGCCAATGGCGCAACCTTGTTTTTCTTCAGGCGGTAAATCGTGTATGAGCCTACAGTGGATCCTTTTCCTCTCGGGAACACAAGTATTTTTCCTGCAACTGTTTTTCCTTCAAGAGCGTGGCCTTTTTCAACAATGGTTCCTGTATCTGGGTCAACGCCGCCGTAAAAGGATATAGCATCCAAGCTTACAAGAACTTTACCTGTTGCTGTTCCTTTTGAGATTGTGCGTGCTTTTAATTGTTCCATACACCATTCACCGCGTAGTTTATGCATTGTTTTGTGCTTCCTAGTTTTGTCTTGAAATTGTTTGAGCCATGAGCGTAAAAGCAGGCCTTGGCAGAGTTTGTTGCCATGCATTTGAACCTTCCTTTTAGAGGAGCTACAGCCATGCATGTGTCGGCTGCCACAATAACTCCTGAATCTTCAATAGTTTTTAAGATGCCAAGCTTTTCTGCTTCTTGTTTTGTTTTTCTTGCTGTTGAAATCCATGTTGTGATTTTTACTTTTTTTCCTTTAAGCATATCTGATATTTCTTTTAATTCTCTCAATGATGCATGGGGGCAGCCGAGCGCTACAAAATCTACGGCGCAATTGTCTGTGAGTGCGTTTTTTGCGTTTTTTATGTCTGTGTTGTGTATTTCTACTTTTTCTTTGGGGATTATTGTTTTGTTCGGGGTTATGTTTTCTATGTGAAATATTGCTGTGCCGCCGTAGGTTGCAATTGATGCTGAGAAAATTTTCAACTGGTCTGTGTTGGCGTTTTTTAAACCGACAATATAAGGTATCTTGTTTTCTATTTTTTTGCCAAGGGCATATCCTAAAGCGCTAAAATCATCAAGCGTGCTTATTTTTGCGTTGGCAATAACTGTTACCTGTGCTTGTCTGTTTTTTTCAAGATGAAGCCCGTATTTTGGAGTTTTACCAATAATTGCGGCTGCAAGGGCTGAGGGGCCGCCTTCCCTGTTTGTGCGGGCTCCTAAAACAGAATTCGCAAAACAGACCGCAGATGATTCAGACCATGCAATGTGCTCCCCAAGTTGTGGCTTGTTTCCGATCAAGTAGGGTGTGCAGGTTGCTGTTGTCTCAATTCCAAGTTTTTTGAAAGCGTTTATGACTTTGATTTGTTTTTCTGCAAAATCTTTTGAGATGCCGAGTTTTTTCCAGTCAACAAGATCCATTCCTGCAGGATTTAGTGTCGTTGTTATACTTACTTTGCCATCTTGTGCAAGCTCTTCTAGATATTCAAGTCCTGCATCGCCAAGGTTATGGTATGATACACCTGCTACCTGTACCGAAGTTATAGGGATGAGCTTTTCAGCGCCGTAAATTTCTCCAAGCGCGGCTAAAATCTCCATTGATTTTTGGGCTGCATGTCCGTGTTTTCCGTCAAGGATTTCTTTATCTTGTTTTTCAAGATTCATTTTTATGCCTTTTTATAATAGAATTTAGATATATTTTTTCAAATTGATTTTTTTATATCCTGATTTTTCGAATTCTTTTCGATTTTTGTCCCAGGGAATTGTTGCGTCAAGGCCAAGCTTGGATGTTTTTGTTTTTTCTTTGTCTTTTTTCTCTGCTGACGGATCTAAAGAAGAGCTTGGCTGGTTCAGCATAATTATTGTGTCCTTTGCTGCCTGGAATCTTGTTGATAGTGCCCATTCAACATCCGCGGAATCATATAGGTTTATGTCGTCATCCACAACGGTTACGAGCTTAAGGGAATTGTGTCCTTTAAATGCTGCTTCAATTGCTTTTTTGCCATCGTCTGCTTTTCTTTTTTCAATTTGGACAACTGCATGGAGCCAAGCGTTTCCACCGGGAGTCAGAAGTACGATTTTGCATTTTACAACTTTTTTTACCTCATTTAGGATTGTTGGCTCTCGTGGCATTCCCATAAGTATCTTATGCTCGCTTAATCCCGGGAGAAGTGTTTGGTATATGGCGTCTTTTCTTCTTGTGATGCAGTTTATCTTTATTGTTGGCTGCTTTCTTACGAAATCAAGTGTTCCTGTGAGATCCATAAAAGGCCCTTCATCTGCAAGTTCGTCGGTTATAATACCTTCAAGAACAATTTCTGTATCTGCCGGAACTTCCAGGTCAACTGTTTTGCATTTTACAAGGTCTGTTTTTTCAATTGCGTTTGCAAGCGCGAATTCGTCTTCATTCGGTTTTATTGATGTTGCTGCTGCAAGAAGGACTGCTGTTGAGTTTCCGATACATATAGCCACTTCAAGATTTCCTTTTGATTTTTTAAGGGCATTATAAGTTCCCCGGTTTTCAACAACGCGGACTGCAAGCTTGTCTTTTCCTATGACCATCATCCTGTGGAAGCATACATTTCTCCCAAGTTCTTTGTCTTTTACAACAATTATTGCGGACGGGATGTATGGACCTCCGTCTTCTTTAAGATAGGTCATTATCGGAAGGTTTTTAAGATTTATGTCTTTTTCAACAACTTCCTGGCATGGGGCTGTTTTTACGGTTTTTGGGCTTTTAAGATTGTTTATTGATTTTGACATGAGTTCGAGAAGTTTTTCTTTTTCGGTTCCAAGTGCCATTGCCACAAGGTCTCTTGATGAGTTAAGGTTTCCTGCAACCTGTATTTTGTGGTCGTTTATGTTTTCAAAAATCACAGGGGTTCCATCAAGCTCTGCTAAGATATTTGCGGCTTCGTATTTGCTTGCAACTGGTTTTTTGATTCTTATGAGTTTTTTTTCAGCGTCAAGCTTTTTTATATAGGAACGAAGGTTCATGAGCATCATCTTTATTATACATACTAATTGGCAGTCTCTATTAAAAAAATAATATCATTCAATCTTTACAATCTCTGCGAAATTGGTTGTGCCCGGGGCTCCTATATCTGTTCCTGCGGTTAGGACTATGTAGTCTCCTGTTTTTACATGTTTGAGCGTTTTTAGAAGAGAGACGCCGTTTTTAACCATTTTTCTTAAGTCCTTGTGCTCTTTTAAGTACAGCGGGAAAATACCCCACATTAATGCTAGTTTTCGCAATACTTCTTTTTTTGGCGTAAGCGCGTATATGGGCATCGGAGTCCTGTATTTTGAAAGCATGCATGCTGTATTTCCTGTTTCTGTGAAACTTACAATTGCTTTTGCATTTAGCATTGTTGCGGAGAGTGCGACCGAGTGGCTTACAATTTGTGGGATATTTTCTTTGTTTATTTTATCTTTCAAGCGTGTTTTAATCTTTGTTTCAATTTCTAAAGCAATTTTGCTCATAATTTTAGTGGATTCAACAGGATATTTGCCTTTTGCGGTTTCGCCGGAAAGCATTACGGCATCGGAGCCTATAAGAATGGCGTTTGCGACATCTGTCACTTCGGCTCTTGTCGGGCGCGGGTTTTCTATCATTGAATTTAGCATGTGTGTGGCTGTTATTACCGGCTTTTTTGCGTGGTTGCATTTTTTTATTATTTCGTATTGTTGTATGGGAACTTTTTCCAGCGGAATCTCAACACCTAAATCTCCCCGCGCAATCATTATGCTGTCTGAAACCCTTAAGATGTCATCGAAGTTCTCGATTGCTTTGGGATGTTCTATTTTTGCTATTATGCCTACTTCCCCGTTTTTAACGCCTAAGAATTTTCTCAAATCTATTATGTCTTTTTTGGTGCGTACAAATGAGACGGCAATATAATCTACATCCTGCTCCAGGCCGAACTTTACATCCTGCCAATCTTTTTCTGTGTATGATGGCATCTTGATTTCAGCACCCGGTAGATTTACTGTTTTTTTCGAGCCAAGAATTGCGTTGTTTAATACGCGGCATATTACATCGGTTTTTGTTTTTCTTAGAACTTGAAGTGATAGGAGCCCGTCGTCGATAAATATTTCGCTTCCTTGTTTTATATCTAAAGGCAGCCTATTATAATTTACATATATTTTTTCATCTGCGCTTTTTTCTGTTGTTAGTGTGATTGTGTCTCCGGTTTTTAGGTGCATGTCGTTTTTAAGAACACCGGTTCTTATTTCAGGACCCTGCATGTCGAGGAGAATTGCGATTGGAAATTCAAGAGTTTTGTTTATTTTTTTTATTTTATCTATCCTTGCTTTGTGTTCCTTGTAATCCCCGTGGGAGAAGTTGAGCCTTGCGACATTCATGCCTGCATCTGCTAATGCCTTGATCGTGATTTCGTTATCTGATGCGGGGCCTATAGTACATACGATTTTTGTCTTTTTCATATTATTCATCCATTGAATAACTTTATTGTTTTTTTGGAATTTAAAAATACACCTTAATCTTTATATACTGGTAGAGCACACAAGAATATATCGGGTGATATTTGTGTTAAAAAAAATAGATTTTGTAAAAGATGAGCATATTTACTCTTTTGTTGCCGGCGCATTGTTCATGGCTGCAGGAGTGTTGGTTCCAAATTCGATTGTGTTTGGAAATTCCGAGGCAGGGCTTTATGGTCTTTTGTGTCTTGTTGTATCGCTTTTATTTATAACCCAACTTAAAAAGTAATTACCGGGTTATCTGGATTTAATAAAAGATATAAAAAGTATTAGCTTTAACTGATTGTTATGATAATAGCATCGGCTCCGGGAAATCTTTTCTTTTTTGGTGAATATGCAGCGCTTTTTGGAAAACCAAGTATCTGCGCTGCGGTAAATATTCGCACACAAGTTTCTTTGCGCCCAAGAAATGATAAAATGGTTGCTGTTGATTCTGACGCATTTGGGCATACAGATGCAAAAATAAATAAAGGATTTTCTTTAGAATCCGTTGATTCAAAAGAGCTTAAACCCGTTTTGGGACTTATTGATGATTTGGTTCAGAGGTTTAATATAAAAAACGGGTTTGACCTAAAAATTGAATCAGAAATTCCGCCTAATTCCGGCATGAGCTCATCTACTGCTGTTTTTTGCGCGATTCTTAAGGCTTTAAGTGCCTATGCAAATGTTGATATAAAAAACGAAGAATATTTTGACATAATATATCCGCATCAGGCAAAAGTGCATGGCGGAAAAGCATCCGGGATGGAGATAATTTCTTCATCTGTTGGCGGGTTTAATTATCTGACAAAAAAATTAGGAAAGATACATGCCGAATCTCTTGATTCCGGCAGTTTTCCTGTTGTTATCGGAAATACGCGGATTTCTGCACCAACCGCCCTTTCTGTAAAATATCATATTCCGAGCATGGAGAAACGATTTTCTAATCTTATGAAAAAAAGTTTTGATGAGTTGGAGAAAATATGCATTGAGGCAAAAAAAGAAATTCAAAACAGGAATACTCTATGTGTTGGCGAACTTATGAATCGTAACCAAAAGGTATTGTCTGATATTGGGGTATCTCACCCAAAACTTGATGACTGTATCTCTGAGGCAAAAAAAGCAGGCGTATATGGTGCCAAGCTTTCAGGCTCGGGCTGGGGCGGGATTTGTTTTGCGCTTTGTGATGCAAAAAACAAAAAAGAAGTGGCAAGGGCAATAGAGAAAACAGGCTGTGAGGCAATGATTACAGACATTGGTTGCGAAGGCGTTCGGTTGGAAAAATAAGTAAATACAGAACCACAAAAATTCAACAATTGCCGTAGTTTGTGTACTGTATTTGGCAAGCTTTTTTAAATAATTCGTTTAACTTAATTTAAGTTGTTTTTATGATGGATGAAAAAAAAGAAGACAAAATAAAAGAAATTACAACGAAAGCAGTTTCCGGAGAGATTAAGCTTTATGCTCTTGAACAAGAACTTGCTGTGAGTGATGCTGTTTCTGTCAGGCGTGGCGTGATTGAAAAAAAGGCAAAAACAAAACTGGACAATATTTCTAATTATTCTTTTGATGTTGAAACTGCGATAAAAAATAACATAGAAAACATGATTGGTGCTGTGCAAATTCCTTTGGGTGTTGCAGGGCCTGTAAAGATAAAAGGTGAATACGCCAAAGGCGATTTTTATGTTCCTCTTGCAACAACAGAAGGCGCGCTTGTTGCTTCTGTAAACCGCGGCTTGTCGGTTATAACAAAATCCGGGGGGGCTGTTGTGTTTGTTGAAAACAAGGGCATGACAAGGGCTCCTGTGTTTAGGACAAAAGGATTAAAAGAATCAATGGAACTTGTCAGCTGGACTGAAAAGAACTTCAAGAGGATAAAGGAAGTTGCAGAATCAACAACCCGTTTTGGGAAACTTATGAGTATAAAACCATGGGTTGTTGGAAGAAATGTTCATCTTCGGTTTGTTTTTGACACAAAGGATGCTATGGGCATGAATATGGCTGTAATGGCGTGCGACAAAGTTGTAAAAGAACTTATAGAAAAAGAGACAAATGTGAAATGCATTTCACTTACAGGAAACATGTGTGTTGATAAAAAGCCGTCTGCACTTAATTTTATCGAGGGGCGGGGCAAAGCAGTGCATGCAGAAGTTATACTTAAAAAAGAGTTTGTTGTAAAGACATTAAAGACAACACCAAAAGATCTTGTTGAGATAAATTATCGAAAGAACCTGCTTGGCTCTGCAATGGCTCAGAGCCTCGGGTTTAATGCACAGTTCGCAAATGTTGTGGCTGCAGTTTTTGCTGCAACAGGACAGGATTTGGCTCATGTGGCGGAAGCATCTATAGGGGTCACAACAGCAGAGATGCATGGAGAGGACTTATATATTTCGTGCTATCTTCCGAATTTGAATGTGGGGACTGTTGGCGGCGGTACAGGGCTTTTCGGACAAAGAGAGGCACTTTCAATTATGGGTGTTACAGGCAATGCCGCACCCGGAAAAAACACAATGAAGTTTGCAGAGATAATTGTTGTTGCTGTTCTTGCAGGGGAGATTTCGCTTTTATCCGCGCATGTTGCAGGGCATCTTGCAAAGGCGCATGCAACGCATGGCCGAGGGAAGAAATAAATTATAATTTACAGGTGGTTCAATGGAAAAGACAGGTATTGTGGGATATGGTGCATATGTTCCTAAATTAAGGATAAAGGCAGAAACAATAGCCGATGTCTGGGGACAGGATGCAGGAAGGATTATAAACGGTCTTGGCATAACTGAAAAGGCAGTTCCTAATAAGGATGAAGACACTACTACAATTGCTGTGCAGATAGGTAAAAATGCGCTTTTAAGAGCCGGGATAAATCCGAAAGACATAGGTGCAGTGTATGTGGGTTCAGAAAGCCATCCTTATGCTGTGAAGCCGACATCCACCATTGTTGCAGAAGCTTTAGGTGTTGGTACTGATTATACTGCGGCGGATACTGAATTTGCGTGCAAGGCAGGAAGCGCGGCAATCCAGATGGTGATGGGGCTTGCAGGTTCTAAGATGATTAAATTCGGCCTTGCGATAGGTGCTGATACAGCGCAGGGGGCACCCGGAGACCCGCTTGAATACTCGGCTGCTGCGGGCGGTGCGGGGTTTATTGTCGGAAAAGATAAAAAGCAGTTTATTGCTACCTTAAATGATACATTTTCATATTCTACAGATACTCCTGATTTTTGGAGAAGGCCAAAGGCGGATTATCCGTCACACGGAGGCAGGTTTACCGGAGGCCCGGCATATGTTAGGCATGTTGCCGGAGCTACAAACGGGCTAATGGATAAGACAGGAACAACAGTAAAAGATTATGATTATGTTGTATTCCATATGCCGAACGGCAAATTTCCACTTGCTATGGCAAAAAAGCTGGATGTTCCAAAGGAGAAGCTTATGCCGGGATTTGTTGTGGATAAAATAGGTAATACTTATTCCGGATGTTCGCTTTTAGGTCTTGCGGCAACACTTGATTGTGCAAAGCCCGGAGATAAAATACTTGTAACATCATATGGTTCGGGTGCCGGCTCTGATTCGTTTTCAATTACGGTAAATGATTTGATTGATAAGAAGCGAAATCTTGCGCCAACTACTGAAGATTACATAAAAGATAAGCAGTATATCACATACCCGACATACGCGAAGTATCGGGGAAAGATTGTATAAAAGGTGAATGATTATGGCAGAAAGAGTTGCAGTTATTGGTGTCGGCTTGACAAAATTCGGCGAGCTTTGGACAAAAGGTATTCGGGATCTTGCGATTGAAGCAGGAGCAAAGGCAATGGAAGACGCCAATATGAATTCAAAAGACATTGATGCTATGTATGTGGGTAATATGAGCGCCGGCAGATTTGCAGGCCAAGAGCATTTAAATGCGCTTATAGCAGACCAGACAGGCCTTAATATACCATCAACAAGAGTTGAAGGCGCATGCGCTTCAGGAAGCCTTGCTGTTCGGGAAGGGATGTTTTCAATACTTGCCGGCCAGCACGACATTGTTCTTGTCGGCGGTGCTGAAAAAATGAGTGATGTCTCAACAGCACAGGCAACAACCGGTCTTATGGGGGCTGCGGATGAGGAATGGGAAGGATTCCACGGGCTTACATTTCCGGGGCTTTATGCTCTTATGGCAAAAAAGCATATGCATGATTTTGGGACAACAAGAGAGCAATTAGCCGCTCCTGCCATAAAAAATCATCACAACGCAATAATGAACCCAATTGCACAGTTTCCTTTTGAGATAACAACAGAAAAAGTCATAAACGCTACAATGGTTGCAGACCCATTGACACTTCTTGACTGTTCGCCAATATCTGACGGCGCTGCTGCGATTATACTTGCGCGCGAAAGTGTTGCGAGGAAATATACGGACACTCCTGTTTTTATAGGCGGTACCGGATTGTCAACGGACGCATTGGCACTTCATGACAGAAGAACACTTACTGCTCTTGATGCTGCTGTGCGGGCTTCAAAAAGAGCATATGAAATGGCGGGAGTTACCGCAAAAGACATACAGGTTGCAGAAGTCCATGACTGCTTTACAATAGCCGAAATAATGGCTGTAGAAGACCTTGGCTTTTTTAAGAAAGGCGAAGGCGGCAAGGCAACAATGGATGGAGAGACGCAGATTGGCGGTAAAATTTCAGTGAACACTTCCGGCGGGCTTAAAGGTGCCGGGCATCCTGTGGGTGCTACGGGAATAAAGCAGGCAGCAGAAATTGTAATGCAGCTTCGGGGCGATATCGGAAAAAGACAGGTATCCGGAGCCGAAATAGGACTTACCCATAATGTGGGCGGTTCAGGGGCAACTGCGGTTGTAAATATTTTCAAGAGATAAGGTGGTTTATAATGCACAAAGCTAATGTTCCTATGGCGTGGAGAAGGTTTAAGAGTAAATATAATCTTGTTGGAACCAAATGCACAAAATGCAATTCTTCTTTTTATCCGCCAAGATTAATATGCCCGAAATGCCGGCGCGAAGGAAAAATAGAAGAGTTTGAATTTAAAGGAACTGGAAAAATCGTATCGTATACAATTATTCGCTCAGGGCCAGACGGATTTGAAAAGCAGACACCATATCCGATAGCGATTGTTGAGCTTGATGAAGGGGCGCGAGTCACAGGACAGATTGTGGATTATGAGGATTCGGATCTTGCAATTGGAAAAAAAGTGGCTCCGGTTTTCAGGAAAGTTTATGAGAGCGGCAAAGAAGGCATAATCCATTACGGCATAAAATTCAAGCCTGAAAATTAATAGAATTTAAATATTGCTTTTGCTAATAATACTTGTGTGGGATGATTACATCAGCCTTAACTGATATTGTGATGTGTGATGGGCGAAATGACCGCACCAATATATTTTATGTGATTTACTGTGATTGCGAGAATTATCAATTTATTTGTGCCTGTGAAAAAGGTACGGTCTGGCGGGAATAAACGGGTTTTACGAGCCTCAAAACCAGTGCGGTCAGTTCCACACACAAATAAACAAGAAAAGCATGCTAAAATTTATGCGTTTTTAAAACAATATAGAAATAGTATTATTGTGGTTGCTTTTGTTTTGCTTGCCGCTGTTTTCTTTTCTAATTTTTTAGTTTCGGCATCATTTATTGCTGTGGGCATTGCATCGAGGTATTATCAGAAATATTTGCCGCATCTTTCATTGGGTATTGAAACCTGCCTTTTTGGAGCGGTTCTTACGGCTTTAGCGTTTGGGTGGCATACCGGCGCTCTTGTAGGTATTATTTCGCTTACAATTTCTGTATTTTTAACGCAGGAAGAAGCGCAGTATTTGCCTGTGGCACTTGCCGGGATGGCGGCTGTTTCCTATGCGGCCTCAATTGCACCAATAACTGTTGCAAATCTTGTGTTTTGGGGTGTATTGCTTACGGTATTTTATGATGTTGCAACCTGCGCCGTTTACATCTATATTTTTAAGGCGGATATTTTTAAGACCCTTATTTTTATGGTGTCTCAT
>JAGLIP010000150.1 GCA_023142905.1 Candidatus Aenigmatarchaeota archaeon
ATCGTAATATATGCCCAGACATTGAAAATAGAAATACCCCTTGCATTTGGTTCAATAAAGGGATTCGGAAGAAAATGGCCATTAAAATTCATATATACATCAGTTATGCCTGTGATACTTACGGCCGCGCTTTTAATCAATCTTCAGATGTGGTCAAAGCTTTTGGCATCTAAAGGACTTACTATTTTAGGTACTTTTGATGCAACAACAGGAACACCTCTTTCAGGACTTATGTATTATCTTAACCCACCACGCGAATTCGTGTGGAATGTGTTACAAGGTGCAATAATACCCACAGATGTCTATCGTGTGATTGTATATACCTCATTTATGGTGCTTGGAAGTATGCTTTTCTCAATTTTTTGGGTTTCAACATCAGGCATGGATTCCTCAAGCGTTGCAAAACAAATTCAGCGAAGTGGTATGCAGATACCAGGATTCAGGCGCGACCCGCGCGTTATTGAGCGGGTTTTAGAGAGGTATATACCGGCACTTGCGGTTTTAGGCGGCGCTTTTGTCGGCTTTTTAGCTGCATTTGCGGACTTTTCAGGGGCACTTACATCCGGAACCGGGCTTTTACTTGCGGTTATGATTGTATTCCAGCTATATGAGCAGCTGGCACAGCAGCATATGGAAGACATGCATCCAATGCTTAGAAAATTCATGGGTGGCAGTTAATGGTCGTTATAATCAATTCATTTCTTGATACCATATTCTCGCCAATTGCGGTTCTTGGCGAAGTATACGAGATTGCGGCAGTATCTGTGTTTGTTGCTTTCCTTTTTGCATATATACAAAAACTCATGATTGATGCAAACAAGCTTAGGCGCGTTAAGGAAGAAATGAAAGTTGTGCAAAAAAAGCAAAAAGAGGCTCAGAAAAAAAACGATGCTGCGCAACTTAAAAAAACATTCAATGAGGTTCTCAAGCTTCAGCATGAACAGATGATGATGACCATGAAGCCGATGATAGTCTCCATGATTCCGGTACTTCTTATATTTGCATGGCTTCCGTCAGTGTATTCGGGAACGCCTTTTGTGCTTCCATTCTGGCTGCCATTTGCAGGAAATGATGTGACCTGGCTGGGGCTTTACATAATTGTTTCTTTGCCTGCCGCAACTTTCTTTCGAAAGATATTCGG
This sequence comes from Candidatus Aenigmatarchaeota archaeon, assembly GCA_023142905.1. Taxonomy (GTDB): domain Archaea; phylum EX4484-52; class EX4484-52; order EX4484-52; family B79-G9; genus GLR112. The sequence continues at coordinate 1,142 of JAGLIP010000150.1, forward strand.
AATGGATTGAGTTCTTTAAGTTTTGCGGTTTAAGGTAGTTTATGGTATATCTTGCAGATTGTTCGTTTAAAATAAGCCCTAAAAATTTATGTGAATTGCTTGAAAGCACACGGGCTATTGATGAGAATGTTGGAGTTACAACATATACTACGCCTGAAAATCAACGAAAATCAAATGGGGTAGAAACAAAAGAATTCTTACGGAAAAAAGGATATGCATTGAATGTTTTTACAAAGAATAATGGTCAAATCACATTCCACAAAAAAACAACGGGTGATGAAACAATATACCTCAGCTGGATAGCATACCCAACAGAAAAGGATGCGCTAATGCAAGAATGCATCACATACGGATATGATTTATCAAACGGCTTAATTTAACGGCACACACCACCCCAAAAGTATATAAGCGAAAATAATAAATTCTTTAAAATGCTTCAAAAACTTGAGCTTGAACTAAAATCCCGCGGTTATTCGAAAAAGACAATCAAGTCTTATATGTTTCATGTGTCGTGCTTTATTGAACAATTAGGAAACAGTCCAACGCATGAAGAGATACAAAACTATTTCGTGAATCTAGCTGAAAAATCAGACCCACAAAGCGTAAATCTGCGTATTTCTGCAGTAAAGTTCTTCTTTAGAAATGTCCTTGACCGCGAATTGCAGCTAAATTTCATGAAACGACCAAAAAAGATTCCGGAAGTCCTGACAAAAGAAGAAACAATCGCAATTCTAAACGAGATTAAAAATGCAAAGCACAGGCTTTTGATTGAAACCATATATGGCTGCGGATTAAGAGTTTCTGAAGCAACCACATTAAAAAAACAGGACTTGAGGTTTGATGAAAACATCCTTATGGTGAGACAAGCAAAGGGTAGAAAAGATAGGTTTGTGATGCTTCCAAAATCAATTGCTTCCCGGCTAAAATCATATCTGGATGCCCGTGTAGACGATAATGCTTATGTGTTTGACTCAAACCGTGGCGGACGATTGACTACAAGCACAATCCAAAAAATTATGAAAAACGCAGTCAAAAAAGTAGGCATAAAAAAGAATGTTCATCCACACACATTAAGACATAGTTATGCCACACACTTACTTGAAAACGGAACAGACATACGCATAATACAACGACTTTTAGGACATAATGATGTAAGAACAACTGAGATTTACACACACATATCAAACGCACTTATAAAAACCGTAAACAGCCCGCTTGATTTTTTGGAATTAGATGCCAACAAACCCCAATAAAAAAGTACGCCCATAGCGGAGTTATACGGAATAAATTCCGTATAACTCGTTGTTATGCGAAATTTCGGTCGCCT
>JAGLIP010000151.1 GCA_023142905.1 Candidatus Aenigmatarchaeota archaeon
TTGACTGTTTTTGGATTGTTATCGAAGTTGCCAAGAATCCACATAAGCTTTACAAGCGCAGTCTCGCTTGTCATATCCCTACAAGGAATAGCGCCTGCTTTTAATGCTTTTTGACCAACCTCGTACAACTCCATGTTAACTTCGCCGAAGGTATTTTGAGTTGCTATAAAAACAGGAATATTCTTGCTTAAAAGCATCTCTATTTTCTTTAAAATTGAGTTTTCCTCAAAAGGAATGTTGCCCGGACCATATGCCTCTATCAATATCCCTTTAAAATTTGTCAGTTTGTTAAATACTTCAGGCATAAAACCGGGATATATTTTTATTAAAAGAACCTCTTTATTGTCTATTTTTGAAAGAACTTTCAAATTTTTTCCTGAACATCCAAGACCGTTGTAGTTTTCGTCAAAAACCACTTTTCTTCTTTTGTTTTCTTTTAAGGTTCCAATCATCTCACCTATCAGGTGAAAATTAATGCTTGAATAGACATCCAGATCCTCATTTGTTACTTTTGTCGCCTCGTTTGTTATTTTTCTTGCTTTGCAGCCCTTGATTATTTTCCCGTGAAAAACAATACATACTTCCTTTATATCTGAAGATGCAACAATCACAGAATCTATAAAATTCTGCTTCGCATCGCTTCCTTCACCTATTGCCTTTACACTTCCGGTCAATACAACGGGCTTCCCTAAATTCTGTAACATGAATGACAATGCTGCTGATGTGTACTGCATGGTATCCGTACCGTGTGTTATGACAAAACCATCGTACTTTTCGTATTGCTTTTTAATCTCTTCTGCAATTTGTGTCCAATGATGCGGCTGAATGTTTGTGCTGTCCAGATTGAAAAGCATCGTGCCTTCAACATTCGCTATTTGGCTAACTTCTGGAAAGAAGGATATCAATTCCTCTGTCTTATATGCCGGTCGTAAGCCTTCTTCTGTTTGAATAGCTGCTATTGTTCCGCCAGTTCCAATTACAAGAATTTTTTTTTTCTGCATGAAAGTTCCCCCTTTTTTAACAACAATACAATTAATTCGTGTGCTATTATTTTTTTGCAATTCTTTATATATCCCGTATTTTATTTATTTCCCTTCGTTATTGTATCTTTTTTATTTAATTACGCCATCGTGACAAATATATAACAAATAATATATTATGTCTTGCAGATTATATATTTATCCAAGAATTTCCTGAAAATAAATAGATTTAAATACTTTTAGTTCGAAATATATTCGATAATTATGAAATTAAACGAAAAAGATATAAAACTGCTCGAAATATTGCAGGAAAACTGCAGGAAAAGCTTAAAGGAAATCGCAAAAGAGACAAAAAGACCCATAACAACCATACATGAAAAAATAAAACGCTTTGAGAATGAAGGGCTGATAAAAAAATACACTGCGGTTCTTGACTGCGAAAAACTTGATTTTGGACAGACGGTCTTTGTTTTTGTAAGCATCAAGTATCATTTTTCGGATGAAAGCAAACCATTATCTCAGAGAGAGATTGCAAAAAAAATCGCAAGAATCCCGAATGTCCAGGATGTTCACATCATTGCAGGCGACTGGGATATTCTTATTAAAGTAAAGGGACGAAACATAAAGGAAATGAGTTCTTTTGTAATTGATAAGCTACGAGCCATTAAAGGCGTTGACAAGACATTTACAGCAACATGTATGGAAGTCATAAAAGAGGGAACGGAAATCGCATTAAACTAATAGATTTAAGACACAGGGCTTTTTTCTGCCACACACAATTATTATAAAAAGCCTTTAGGAATTCCAATATCTACAACCCGAATTTCTTCGGAATTTTCTTTTTTCATGCCTTTTTTCATGTCGTGAAGTGTGATTGTCATGTTCGGTTTTACGGAAATACCAAGAACTTCTCCTGTGTCGGCATCTATTCCTGAAGGGATATCAACTGAAATTGTGAATGATTTTGAATTGTTTATTTTTTGTATGGTGGTTGCGTATGGTTCTGTTACTTTTCCTTTTATGCCGAAGCCTAAAAGCGCATCAACTATTATGTCTGCTTTTTTTAATTGTTCTTCAGGCAGTTCTTTTTCGTATATGTCGAACTGGTAGTTCTTTAGAATCTTGAAGTTTATTTTTGCATCAACGGTTCTGATTTCGGATGATTTTTTTGCAAGAAAAACAGAAACTTTTGCGCCTAAAATTTTTGCATGTCTTGCAAAAACAAAACCGTCCCCTCCGTTGTTTCCGGTTCCGCAGAATACGATTAGGTTCTTGTCTTTAAGCGGAATTTTATCATTTATAATTTTAGCGGTGTTTGCGCCTGCGTTTTCCATAAGCTGCAAAGTTGTAATGCCTTTTTCCTGCGCGCTTTTTTCAATGTCGCGGGCATCATTTACGGAAATCATAGAATCAGTTGATAAACTTTCCAACATCTTTTAGCTTGATTTCTTTTGAGAGAAGTTTTTTTATGGTGTC
>JAGLIP010000152.1 GCA_023142905.1 Candidatus Aenigmatarchaeota archaeon
AGCGCGGCTGCGGCATTTCGTTTTAACTCAGGGTATCGTTTTTCAAAATCCTCAACCACGAGGTATTTCTTTTCATTTGCCATCCCTTTTTTCTCAAGCGTATACACATAGGAATATGTCCCTCCCGGATTCCTGTAAATTACATCCCAATGCGTGTTTGAGCTTTCATCATGTATCGCAAGATGGTCTGCGAAAAGCGAGTAGGCCTTGTCAAGCTTTCTTCCATCCGGAAGCACACTAATCCGCGCACCCTGGGGTTTTCCTTCAGGGGATACATGACCTTTAAGGAATTCCGGATTCTTGACATCAACAAGAAAATCCAGATTGTTATGCGCGCAAAAAAGTTCAACAACATGCATTGCCAATGGAAACTCATTTAAGGATTTCTCCCACGAATTGCTTGTTCTTTTATAAACATTGCAGTCTTTGGTTTTGATTCTAAGTGTGCCTTTAAGAACAGGTTTTGCCTTTTTGTTTGCCACCATGTTAATATATTGTGTTTTTCAGTTAAAAACTTTTCTTAAAAAAAAGAGCGTGTCTGTATGGCTAAACACATCAACGCGCGAGGACGAAATACTAACGCAGAAAGATAAAGAAAAAACAATTTAAAGATATGGCGTGTATAATGCATATGCGATTGGTTAAGCTTACGGGTATGGTAAACAATCATTTTGAGACCGAGGAAATTCTGCAAAGAATCATAAAAGCAGGAGCATCAAACGCCGCTGTTATGTCCCGCGAGATACAGGTGCAATGCCCTGCGCAAAAGCTTCAGGTTGTAAAGGCTGTTTTAGATGAGCTTATGATTTCAGAAGTAAAAGTCAAGGAATCATCAATCATAGAGACAACCGTAGCACAATCCGGAAGCGCATCAGATCCTAAAAAATCACTTAAAGTCTCTCTGGCGCCCGCATCAAGGATGTGCGGGAAAAAAATGCTGTCTGTTATGCTTTCGGAAGGTTATTTCATAAATGATGGCGAAGTTTCCGACTATGTGACCCGCTCTAAGAATGTGATAAATCAGGTTTTAGAAAAAGCAGGAGTTACCGACTGCCTTATATCTGTTGAATTGAGAAAAAAAACAGAAAATATTGACCGCGCACTTGAACTTGCAACAGTTGGGGCGCTTCTTGAGACCAACGGCATGATGCAGATTAATTAATATATAAATCCATTTATTCTTTTAGATGATGAAAAGGAGGTGAACTGACCTTTATTGGTATGATGTCATCGTCTTATCTGATCATCCTGTCCAGTGTTCCATGCGCATCTGTTGATGCTATTTGGTGTGCGATATTTTTAAACGAGGCATTCTTCGATGCAATTGACAAGAACATCATCCTGTGATGCTCGATTTCGTTCTTCCTGACCCGCGCGCATCTGTCCGCGTCAATGAGCGCATAAGGGTATCCCGGAAAAGAGATATCAACTGAATTTTTAGAAAGCGCAGATATTATTTCTTTTGCATGCGTTTTCTGATCCTTTAAAATCTCGAATCTAAAAGCGTGCCTTGATTCGCAATTAAGTTTTACAAAATACATTTCAGCCCTGTGGTCGGGATGTTCAATGTCGCAAATCGGGTGATAAACCCAAGGGTTTTTAAGCCCCGCATCCTTAGCCATTTTCATTATTTCTCCTGAAAGGCCGCATCCTGTGTCTGTTAAAAGAGTTGAGGTTTTTGACACACCACAGAAAACAACATCATTTTTTATGGCAGAAGCATACAATTTGTTCGAATAAATTGATTCCTTTGTAATCCCTGTCTGAAGCGAGCCGTCTTTGACTATTATATCTCCCGGCTCAAGCACCTCTGAAACAATCTCTGCAAGTTTCCATTCAGAAAAACGCCTTGCTACACCACCCATTTTGGATATTTTTACCCGATTACCCGTCGTAATTGTCGGGTCAAAAGAATCAAAAACAAGATCCTGTTCATCGGGAAGGTACGGCGCATGTTTTTTAGACATTGGAAAAAGCCGCACAGTATATGTTATTTTACCAAACCCCTCATTTGAAGCAACAGCAAGGCAATAAAATGTTATGATTTCGTCAACCGGAAGCTTTATTTTTTTGTTGTTCTTATAAGCGCTTACCGCAACTCGGACAAGAGAAAGCGAGAAATTGGGGGCGGACACAATCTCTATATTGCCGCCGTCAACAGCAGCAATTGTCTTTTCACCTAAATCCGCAGGAATTTCATGAAAATTTTTCACATCAAAAGGAATTGCCTTATAGCGAGAATCTCCAAAAGAAGCCTGTTTTGAATTATCTTTTTTAGTTTCTATTTTGTTTAGCATTTCAACGGCGTTGGCTATTGCATCATTCATGCTATTATTTTCTTCAGATAATTTATAAATTAGTTTTTCACAACTTGTCAGTAACATTTATAAGCTTCAGAAACAAGTAACTATACACAAGTAATAAATGTGGTGGGGTTATTATGATTTTAG
>JAGLIP010000153.1 GCA_023142905.1 Candidatus Aenigmatarchaeota archaeon
CGGAGCTTCAACAATTCAAAGTGACGATTTATTTTTTAGGAGAATCTTTAGGAAAAATAGATTCCATCCTGGAGTGTAAAGTACCTGATGATGAATATAATCCTGATTCAATTTATGCTTTAGAAGTTAAAGCAGGCTCCATGAGCAAATTTCTCAAGAATGGACTTCCTATAGGCAGAGTTAGTATTCGCGCAGAACGACAAAAAGATGAATATCTGCAGATTAGGATTAAAGAAAAAAATCATTTGGAGCCTTATTATGGCAAAATTCTCAAAATAAAATCTGTTAATGATGCTCTTAATCGTATTCCAAGTCTTGTGGCGTATGTTCCTGAAAAGACTTAAACGACTTCTGAAAAACGCAACTACCCCATACCACTCTAATGACAAATAGAGAAACTGTTTGGCAAAAAAGAGGTTGTTGAAGAAAAACCCGTTAAGATAAATCTTAATTTTGACGGAATAGATGCGTGGTTTGAAAGCGAAACAACAGGGTTTTTTTGATTAAGCGCCTCAAAATTAAGAAGTTATTTCTTCGTATAGGAAACCTTGAACTTTAGATATTAGAGCTAAGTTGATTTGCTGTTCAGATATTGGTGTTTTCGTCTTTTTTACTACATTATATAGTTCATCCAGATCTGCTTCAGGGTTTATTTCAGGATTCAACGCATCGAGAAATTGCTTTATAGATAAAGGTGTTTGGGTCAATAGGATACTTTGGGAATCGGCGCCGAGTTTACAAAATTCTTCGTTATTATATTTGCTTATAGTTCTCATCTGTTGTTCTGCAGATGCCGTAATAATACACATAATTTCTTTATAGCCAACCGCATGCCCCGTTATGGGGAAATTATTATAAACTGTTTCATCCAAAAAGATTATTTCGTGTTTGCTTCCTTTTGTACCTTCTAGATGTATACTATACAGGTTCATGCAATGTCTTTTCAGTGTAAATATATAAATGTATGTGTATTCTGTTCCTTTAAAGTACTAACGATAATTCGAACTAAGAAGCGCATACAAATTATATTCTCTAAGAGCGCAAAACTATAAAATATCGCACAGATAATCGTATATCAATGAACTTTTTAGAGAAACTGTTTGGCAAAAAAGAGGTTATTGAAGAAAAACCCGTTAAGATAAACCTGAATTTTAGTGAAACAGATGCGTGGTTTGAAAGCGAAACAACAGGATTTTTGGATTCAATAAACCAAACAATAAAAAATTCTTTTGAAGAGATAGAATCCAGTTTAAAAGAACTGAACAATAATCTTGAAAACTTAAAAAAAGCAAAATCTGAGGAGTCTGTTGATGCGCGGGCAAAAAAATTCGCACGAGATAACAGGATTGCATTCCTAATAAAAGCCCGTGCATTCGTAAACAAAATAAACTTCCCTGATGCAAAAGACACATTAGATGTCCTTGAGTTCTATAATGCATTAATCAAAAATACTGCCGGATTGCTGGCAGAGACACAGAAAAATATTTATTTTGTCAATATGCTGTTTGCAAAGGAGACAACAGAAATCACCAGCAATTTAAAATCCATAGGCTCTGTTGCCCATGAATCTCAAAAAGTATTACAGAAAGACAAAAACAAAATAGAATTGATTTCAAAAACCAGAAAGACCATTCAGGAAACAAAAGAGTTGATGCATGCCCAAAAATGCGAAAACTCTAAAACAGATGAACTACACTTAAAAAAATTGCGAAATGAAGAAAATGAGATTAAGCAAGAGCTAAATGAATTAAATGATGGCGAGGAATCATCACAGTTAAAACAGCTTCATGAGCAATTGAATGTTCTTGATGCCCATGCGGGTCGGATTAAAGGAACTGTTCTTCAAATGTTTTCGCCCCTAACAAAAGCATTGAAGAAATATGGACGGTATGGCATCGGTCTTGATAAAGAGGGTCTTAAGATTCTCGCGCTATATATTAAATCTCCATTTAAGGCGGTGTTAGTTGACAAAGATTTAAAGACACTTGACAAGATTCTTGAAAACACTTATGACCTTATTGACAAAGGCAAAATAGACCTTAAAGACAAGCAAAAACAAAAAACCATAATACAGATAGATAATCTAAAAAACCATTCTGAGTTAAGCAATCTTCTTAAGAGTTATGAAAAAACACAAAAATTGATTGAAGATACAGAGAACCAAATCAAAGACAATGGATTAAACAAAAAAATAGACTTGGCAAAACAAAAACTTGAAGGTATTGAAAACCAGATAGATAATAAAAAACATGCGATTCACAAACGGGAAACTAATATGCGTGGCATTAATCAAAACATCGCCCACAACATAAAGGAACTGGAAACCGCCATTACGAAGATTTCCAATAAAGATGTGTCAATTGATGTTGGTTCTTGAGTCATTAAGGGTTATATTTTAGCAAGAATAAATTACCCAATCGCAGCAAGC
>JAGLIP010000154.1 GCA_023142905.1 Candidatus Aenigmatarchaeota archaeon
AGAAGTGGTTTTGAGCGTTATGGAAATGATTTCGGGATGTTATTCAAAAAATCATGAAAATTCTGGCAAGTGGATGAATTTTCAAGCTTTTTTATTGCTTTGATGTTGTATTGTTTATGCGTAATAAAAAATACATCTTTTTGTGAGGGTTAAGCAATAAGATTTTATAATTTGTTCTTGAAATGTCAGTTATGAATTTGGCTGAACAAAAACTACTTTTAGAAAAACAGCAGTATGGGCTTGTGGGGGAGCATTCTGCTGTGAAAGTCTGTGAGTGGACAAAGAAGTCTTTGCGCGGGCAGGGGGTTTGCTATAAGGAGAAATTTTATGGCAAGCTGCACGGGATAAAAAGCCATGGGTGCCTCCAGATGACACCAGCCACTTATTTTTGTCCAAACAGGTGCGTTTATTGCTGGAGGGCGACAGACAAGACTGTTTCAAATACAATGAAGGGTTTTGGAGAAGACGAGCCAAAAGACATAGTTAAAGGCGCTATAATTGCGCAAAGAAAGCTTTTGACAGGATTTAAAGGATTTTCCGGGACAGACATGGTTAAATGGAAGGAAGCGCAGAATCCGACAAATGTTGCGATATCTCTTACTGGTGAGCCAACTGCATATTCAAGAATTTCCGAGCTTATTTCTGAATTCAAAAAAAACATGGCTGTTTTTCTTGTTACAAACGGGCAGTTCCCTGAAAGGCTTGATGGCATAACTGAACCGAGCCAGCTTTATCTTTCTCTGGATGCGTCGACAAAAGAGATTTACAAAAAAATTGATGTTCCCCAATTTCCTGATTTTTGGGAACGATTTAACAAGACGATTGATATTATGCCGTCTTTAACATGTAAAACCGCAGTTAGGCTTACTATGGTGAAGGGATGGAATGACAAAAATATTGATGATTATGTGAGACTTATTAAACGAACAGATACTGATTTTGTTGAAATCAAAGCATATATGCATGTCGGGTTTTCGCAGTATCGTCTTCCTTTAAAGGCGATGCCCATGCATAAGGAAGTCGTGGAATTTTCAAAAAAGATAAATGAGAAATTAGGGTATACTTACAAGGACGAAGATGAGAGAAGCAGGGTTGTGCTTTTGGGGAAAAAATGAATTAGTTTTCAACAGTCTTTCTTCCTCTTTCTAATGGGTCTACTTTTATTTTTGCATCTTTGAATGTTGTTTTGAATTCAGCGCCGTTTGTGTACTCGTGCAAAAATATTGCTGTTGCCGCGACTTCTGAGTGCGGTTGGTTTCCGATTGCTATGTTATAGTCAGCCATTTGGAATACTTCTCCCGGGACTTTTTCGCCGCCGACAATTAGAAGCAGGCTGTCTTTTTTTGCCTTAATTTCTTTAATTTTTTCAGTCATGCTCGGGGCGAACATGGTTAAGTGAACTTTTGTTCCTTTAAAATCTTTTATTACCCTTTTCCAATTCTTGTCATATGTGATTTCAAGGCCGCCACCCCATCTTTTGGCGACATCTGCAACGGATTCTAAGATTTTATCGTCTTTTTCGCCTGAAAGGATTACTTTCTTCGCGCCAAAAGCGCGTGCAGTCAGGGCTACATGCGTTGTTATTCTCATGTCTCGGAAGCGCCTGTGACCCAATCGCAGAACTGTTATCATGCTAGTTATTTGGAAAAAAATCATTAAATTTCTATGTGCTTGATGGATTTCAAGCCCCCCATAAAAAATCGCAAATGCGATTTTTGGGGTCTTTGAAAATTCCAATGGAATTTTCGAGACCACCAAAATCATTTTTATGATTTTGAGTGGTTCAGAAAAGCTAAAGCTTTTCCCGGGTTTTTTTTGTTGTTGTGGTTTATGTGCGATAAAAAAACATCAAAAATGTGAGAGTTGGGGGGTAGAAAGGTTTAAATATATGTATTTACCTTATAGTGGTTATGTATTCTAACGAAGGAAATCGATATACCTTTTGGTTTTTGCACGGTATTAACCCTGAATCTGCTGAAAAGATATATGGTTCGAGCAAGACTGTTCGTGCTAATGGAAGTTCTTATTTGGAGAATATCGGGGATACCGGAGAAGTAGATATTTTAATGATTGTTGATGATACTCAAGAAAATAAGTCCGAAATAGGGGCTTTTGAGAAAGTGTATTTGGAACTTCTTGGTTCTATTTCAAAAAAAGGGTATGCTTCGGGAATAATTGATGAGGTGCAAAAAGGAAAGATGGTATCCAGTTTTACTGATCAAGAGCCAGTATATTCTTTAATCCTATCGAAAACAGAAGCGCCTTTAAAAAAATTAAAAAAGAAATCTGTTGTTTTGGGCGATTCAGAAACAATAAAAGATAAGTTGATGTCGTTTTTATCTGAGCATTTTAGCGATGGTTGTTTTACATCTGTTGAAGTAAAACAAGAATATGATAAAATATATTCTGAAGAACAAATAAAT
>JAGLIP010000155.1 GCA_023142905.1 Candidatus Aenigmatarchaeota archaeon
GCAAATGACACATGTGGTAATCATGACCGCATATACACTAAAAAAACTAAAGAAACATATTGGATTATTGATTCTATTTTAGAAACCCTAAAAAATGACAACCTTGGAAAAACAATAACACATCCAAAAAATGCAGAACAAAGAGTTTTTGCAATACCTATAAAAACGCAACATCTGCAGGTTAAAATAGGTTCTTAAAACAACCCATATAAAACACATTTATTTACACAATTTACACTAAATTCCAAAAAGGTGCGTAAACACATTTAAATTAAATAACTGTCTATCAAACACTCACACAGACCTATTAGTTCAAGTGTATTTGCTTCCTGATGACGCAACCCGGGACTTGCAAAATACTCCTCATTTTTTTCGTCCAGCTCTTCTTGCGTAAATATGCTTCTTCAAGACCTTTTTCAATACATCGCCCATACTGTGTAGCACAGACATTGTCAAGGCCATATAACCGAACAACATCCAGCATTTTACCTTAAACATTTCTATGTCCTGTATGACACCGTTTTCAACAGAAAGTTTTTCTTTATTCAAATAAAACACCGTAAAATGATGTTAATGCGTAAGTAATAACATATTTATAAACATCGGCTTGAAAGCCTAAAAACTATAAATACTGCATTATCCACAATAACACGCAGTTATTGGGGGTGTTTGTATATGTGTTTTGAAAAAATGATGAAAAAACTTGATGTTACGGATATTGGATTGATTAAGCTGTCCGTGTTTGCCTTTGCGCTTTGGCTTGTTTCGTTCTCACAATCATTTGCCGCGTGGGTTCAGTCAGTTCACCCTATTTGGTTTTTAGCTATTTTCGTTGCAGCAGCTGTAAGGCCGTTTTACAGGGCATATATCCAGAAATAATTTGATTAGAAAAAAAGCCGTCCTTTTAAACAGAATTATCAAATTTGAATATGCGTAACCATAGCCTTCAAAAAAAACTTTAATAACAGGCACGGTCCATAATTAACAAAGAGGAAAATGAATGGATACAACAGCCAACCTGTTTATGGTCGGAATCATAATCATACTGGGATTGCTCGCGCAGTACAACTTCAAAAAGACAAAAATTCCTGATGTTCTTATACTTATAGCCGCAGGCGCCATATTTTCCCACCTCGGCCTTGTTGAAGGGATAAAGACCGGAAGCTCACAGATGACTTTCTTAATAGTATTCAGCCTAATTTATGTTGTATTCTACGGCGCGCTTCCAATAAAACTCAGGGCCCTTTTATCTACAATGAACTACGCATTCATCGCATCAATATTGAATTTCATATTAATAACCTCTATTTTAGGTGCCGCAGCCCATTATTTTCTGGGTTTTGGCTGGATTGCTGCTTTATCTCTCGGCGCTCTTTTCTGCGTGCTTGACGGCTCGGTCATAAACAGCATTTTAGATACCATAAAATTAAGCCCGAAAGCAGAGGCAGAAATACAGACAGAAAGTGCCATAATAGACATACTTGTAATTGTGGGCATCCTGTCTATAATGAACTTCTCAACCATGTCGTTTGCACAGATAACGCAAAGCCTTACAAGCTACCTTTTCTTAAGCCTTGGAATAGGAATTGTAATTGCCATGATATGGGCGTTCGTGCTTAAGCATATGGGCGACTACAGCAGCGCGCCTATAGCAACTATGGCACTTTTGGTGACACTCTACGCATTTGCGGAATATGTCAATGCAAACGGAGTCATAACAATATTTGTGTTCTCAATCATGCTTGGAAATGTCACAATCTGGAGCCGGCTCCTCTACAAAGAACAAAAAGAGAGCGTAAGCCTTATGAAATTGGAGACAAAGCATTTTTTCAAAGACATAAGCTTCCTTATACGCACATTCCTTTTCGTGTATCTAGGCATACTTGTTGATTTCAGCCAGTGGACATACCTATTATATGGAACAGTGTTTTTCATCATCGCATACATTACAAGAACGGTTGTAAGAAGAATTGTCAAAAACGGGGAAATGACTAAAAAAGATATATATATTCTTGACGCCATGTGCGCCAAAGGGCTTACGCCAACAGTAATGCTCTCTGTTGTAGGAGCAAACATCGCATTTACAGAAACAGCAAATCTCGCGATTTTCACAAACATTGTTGTAGGCGGGATATTCTCAAGCATTCTTGTTTCCTCAATTCTCGTTCTTTTAATTGACAGGGATAAATTCACATCACTTAATGAGCTTATAACCGGGGTGATTGAAAAATACAGGCAGCACCGGAAAAAAAACAAAAATGAAACCAGTAAAACATATAAACCAGAAGAACCAAATATCCAACTATGAACATCAAACACAGTTTCCTGCTTTTTATGCTCGCATTTATTGCGATCTCTTCTTTTGCACATGCAGAAAAAACATACGATACTCATGCCGACATTGA
>JAGLIP010000156.1 GCA_023142905.1 Candidatus Aenigmatarchaeota archaeon
AGTCGCCAAGTTCGCGCTGGATCATAGCACCCCAAATGACTTTTGCTTCTTCGGAAAGGCGGGATGTCACTGCGTTTACAACTTCTTTTGCTTCCTTTAAAGTCAAATCCGAGCCGCCGGTTACATTTATCAATGCACCTGTAGCGCCGTCAATATCAACATCCAAAAGCGGGTTTGTAAGCGCTTTTTGAACCGCCTCAAGTGCCCTGTTTTCTGTATCTGATTGACCCATGCCAATCATGGCGATTCCGCCTTCACCCATAACAGCCCGTATGTCTGCAAAGTCAAGGTTAATAAGACCTGGTTTTGTTACAAGTTCGGCAATGCCTTTAACAGCATTTACAAGTATTTCGTCTGCAACCTTGAATGCTGTGTTAATTGAGACATCAGGAACCATTTCCATAAGCTTGTCATTAGGGATTACAATAAGTGTGTCAACATGTTCTTCAAGCTTTTCTAAGCCAAGTTTTGCGTTTTCCATTCTGTGCCGACCTTCCATAGCAAATGGAAGTGTGCATATAGCAACTGTAAGTGCGCTTAGCTTTTTGCTAATTTCTGCAACAATGGGGGCGGATCCTGTTCCTGTTCCGCCGCCAAGACCGCAGGTGATAAATACCATATCAGATCCGGTAAGGGATTTTTTCACAATTTCTTTAGACTCTTTTGCAGCAGCTTCCCCGATTTTAGGATTTGCTCCGGCACCAAGACCTTCTGTGATTTCTTTTCCGATAAGTAGTTTTTCATCAGCGTCAGTATATAGAAGATCCTGCGCATCTGTGTTTATTGCCATTGTTTTTGCGCCTTCAATACCTACCTGTACAAGGCGTGCAATTGTGTTGTTTCCGGCACCGCCGCATCCAACAACAGTTATTTCTGCTTTTCTTGTTTTAAGTATTTCTTTTAGGTCGCTGTCAACTTCATTATCTTTTCCGGGCACCATTTCTTTGGCGCCTCGTCCTCTAATTGATTCTTGTTCTTCTCTTTCAAGAGCATTTTTTATTAAACTGTCCATAATTATCCCTCGCAATTTAAGTTGTTGGGCTTTATCTCTCCATTAAACCAATGTGTGTTTTTAAATACGAAGCAAAAATATATAAGTCTTTACTTTCGTTACCATTTCGTAGGCGTTATACGACTGTGTGCGAAAATAAGCAAAAACAGCGCGGATAGGCACTACTAATTGCCCTCAAACACAACTTCTTTTATATCTGCAACATATTTTTTGATGTCTTCGGCAATCTTGGCTTTGACAGCATCGTTTATGGGTGTATCTTTTTTAATGATTATTTTTACTTTTTCGCCTTCAATTGAAATGGTTGTGGCGTTTTTCAAAACACCGAGATAAAATGAAACAAGTGCATCAACCTTGTCTTTTGTTGCATCCACTTTTTTGTTTATTTGAAGTTCGTATTCAAGAACTTTTCCTGCAAGCGGATGATTGAAATCCAATTTCACGCGCCCTCCAGAAACACTTACAACCCGTCCGCGAAGCCCCTGATCAAATGTTATGTATTGCCCCTGCGAAGGTGTTAGGTTCTGTTTTTTGAACTGTGATGCCGGAACAATTTTTAAAAGCGTGGTATTTCTTTCTCCAAAACCATCTTTTGGTTCAATCACAATATTTTTTTTATCCCCTGCATTCATTTCAAGAAGCGCATGATCAAGACCTTTAAGAACCTGTTTTGTACCCACAACAATAGTTATCGGACCGTAAATTGTCTGAGGGTTAAATATACCCTTGTCTTTTGCAAGCTTTTCATCTGTAAGGTCAAAAATATCTCCGCTTTCCTTTATCTTACCGACATATTCAATTTCAACAAACTCTTTGTCTTTCATAAAAGCACCTAACATAAGTATACATGATTTACAAAGAAGATTTATATTTCTATAGGCGTATGACATTTCATGGATCCTAGAGACAAGCTTGACAATGAAAACAAAAAGAAGCTAAATGAGCTTATTGCGATGTCAGCAAATCACACGCAAGCATATAATAATTCAAAAAATCCACAGACCGCACAGCTTTGGCTGGCGCTTCTTGAAATATACAAAAGGCAGGAAAAAATCATGGAATCTGTAAAACTAATAGAACAGTCTCTTCGTGAAAAAAAACAGCCATTAAAAAAATCAACAGCTTCTGTAATAAAAGACCTTGAAAATTATTAGAATTAGAGAAACACATCTTGGTGATTTTGAGGCGTGGTTAAAAATTCAAGTTTTTCAAGTCCCCCAACAAGCTTATACAGTGGTTCATTTCCAAGAACCGTCGTAGGTTTCCTGAATTCGGGTTCAGGCACATTATCGTAATTTTCGTTTTTGAGTATCTTATCTTTTAGCACAAAAAAGCAAGCACCCCGAGTTAATTTTAACGGCTCATAATCCGATGAAAAATTTGAAGC
>JAGLIP010000157.1 GCA_023142905.1 Candidatus Aenigmatarchaeota archaeon
CCGCGCAATTTTTTGAAAAAACACATATCAATCACATAAATATTTTATCATTCAAGTTTATATCTTAGTATGGCGCCGATTCCGCCAAGCTGTAAAAACTGCGCACCTTCCTGTGTTTCTGAAGAAACCATCTCGAATTTTGTGCTGGTGGTTTCGCACACTTTTTCTAATGCATCAAAAAGGTCTTTTTCAGCAATTGTGATATTTGCTCCGCATTTCGGGCACTTGTCTTGTATTTTTTCTTTTCTTGTTATTTTTTGGCTTTTATACCCGCAGCTATTGCACAGTACATCAAACGCACCCATAGGAATTTGTTCAGACACTATCAGCGTATCTACAGCACCTGAATCAAGCGCTTTTTGAACTTCAATAAGACCATATGATGCAAGCCCTGTCTCTTTTTTAAGGTTCTCAAAAAATCGGCTCAAAATCTGTTTTTCGCGCATAATACTTGATTGCGCGAGAACATCTTCAGCCCTGTCAATTAGCTCTTTTAGGCCGTCAACACCTGCATATCCTAAATCTTTTATTGTAAGTATTTTCTTTTTCATGGCTTCTGACAAAAAGTCCCCTTCAGCGAACTCCTCTTTTACATGCCCCGGCCCTCCGATGATAAGCCCGAGAAGGTCTTTTTCCTCTTCAAAAGACTTTGTTGCAAGAACGCCGACTTCTTTTTTGAATGTAAGCAAAAGCCCCTGTCGGACACGGCCGTATCTTGCCGCGGACTGCCCACCCTTGCCGGTTTTTCCGGGAACAAGAGAAGTCATATGTTTTACAAGTTCCGTTGATTTGCCTCTAAGAATAGCAATGGCCGCTTCCTGGGTGTCAATAGTCACAAGCCCGTATACTTCTTTTTCACGGGTAATGTCTTTTAGAGGGGCTGTTATGAATGTCTGGTCGCACCGGTAAAGCCGCATACTTATAGGTTCTGGTGGTTCTATTTCCCAAAGCTTCATATCCTGAACCCCTTCTTTTCCGGAAACATTCCCACAGAAAATAATAAGCCCGTTTTTAGGGGTCTGGTTGTATAATTTAAGCTTCTGCCCCACTTTTTCTAAAGCAGACATTACATTTTTTCTTGTTGCTTTGGATTTTATGTTGACGGCGGTTCCTTGCTCATTTGATATGAGTGTTTTCATTTCGTTTATATTGTATCCTGAAGGGATGTAAACACTCACAAGCTCGGTATGCCTGCCCCTCATTTTAGAGAGTGTGGTTACAATAGTTTTCAACTGTTTCGGGTTTAATTCATTAAATAATAACACCTGTTTTAATAGAACAAGACAAACATTATATAATTTGTCAAAGATTTCGCGTAATCTCGTTTATATCTCTAATTATTGTGTCTGGCTTTAGTATTCCTTGTGCTTTTTTTACTGCGTACTCATCCACAATTCCTGTAAGCACAACAGCAGTCTTAAAACCGCACGATGAGCCGAACTCAACATCAGAAAGCTCATCGCCGACTAAAAGGCAGTCTTCAGGGAAAAGAAAAATATCATCAAGTATTCTTTGTTTCATTATGGCAGACGGCTTTCCCACATTTATTGCTTCTTTTTTTGTTGCAGCCTCAACTGCTGCTAATATCGAGCCAACTGCCGGATATTTTTCAGTACCTACAATCCAGCGTATCTCCCTTCCTGTAGTGTAAAGCACAGCACCGCGTTTAATAAGGTCACATGCGGTTTTAAGCTTAGCATAGTTGAAATTCCTGTCATAAGATACAAGTACTGTTTTTGCATTATCTGTTACAGTAATTCCATGCGCGCTTAAGTCCTCAACAAGCCCCTGTTCTCCAAGAGCGTAAACATTGTCAATGCCTTTGGACTGAAAATACTTTGCAGCAACAATTCCCGCAGTTATTATCTGCTCTTCTGCAATCTGCAAGCCCATTCTGGAAAATTTCCGCGCATACCCTTTTTGCGAAAGAATGGTGTTGTTGGTTATGAAAAACACTTTTTTGTGCTTTTTTTCCAATTTTTCAATTATATGCCTCATCTGAGGGTTGAAATCCCTCCAGTTCCATACTGTCCCGTCAAGGTCAAAAAAGAATGTTTTCATGTTCTTGTAGTTTATAAGCATAGCCTGTATTGTATTTTAGAAAGCTTAAATTGTTATTGTTGTATAGTATTGGTTCCATAACACTAAGAATTAGATTTATAAAGATTGTGTTACTAATAGATGGTAAAAAGGTAATTTCAATGATTTTAACGAATCTCAGTTATCAAGGCACTCAGTCTTTAAAAGAGAAAGATTTTTTTAAAGATGAGAACTTTGTAAATTGGTTTGAATTATTTCAAAACAGTGAATCTTTTAAGCCCATTTATGATGCGGTATCGGTTGTAGAAAACGATTCAATTAAAGCACAAAAAGCCGTTAATTCAATTCTACTG
>JAGLIP010000158.1 GCA_023142905.1 Candidatus Aenigmatarchaeota archaeon
TTATTTTCAACTAAGCCGAAAACTACGGTTTTCGACCTTTGGTCGAAAAGCTTCGAGCTTTAGCGAGATGAACTTAAGTCCGTAGATGAAGGCTTATTGAAATTTCAGAAATACACTTCGTGAATTTCCTGTATTTCAGAAATGCAGGAAATATGCGAAGCAGATTTCCGAAAAGCTTACCACCGAACCAAACAAACCCCGTCCTTTGGGGTGGGGTCGAACCAATGTGGTATGATATTAAACATCGGCTTTTTTGGCGAGAATTTCTACAAATTCATCCATTCGGAATTTTGCTTTGGAGCCCTCGAAATTCTTTGTTTTTAAAGTACCTTTAACAGTTATTTTGACATATTCGCTTGGAAGTGTAAGCTTGCAAGTTATATCGTCGTTTTTTTCGTCAAAAACGATTTTTATCTTAAGGCCGTACGCAGTCCTATCGATTGTCATGTCAAATGATGAAGTTCCTATTTTCTTTCCGTGCCTGTACATGTGCCCCCAGTCATCAGGAATTTTCGGCTTAATCCCAAGCTCTTTTTTTATCATATCTGCATTTATGCCGAAAAGATAGCTGTCGGTCGCATGCACCAAAAGCCCTGATGACCATCCTTGCACGGGACATCCAAGAAGTGATCCTGTAGCGGCATCAACGCATTCAGACAGAGCGCCTATTCCGAAGCGGTCATTGTCGTATGCAAGTGCTTTTAGGCATTCTATGCCGTCATCAATCATATCATAATTCAAAAAAGCGCATGCGCCCCAGCCGGTTGTAAGCCCCCAGACAGCGCCTGTGTGATATCCGGATGGGTTGAAGTCTCTTTCTTTTGTGCCCCGAGTCTGTATGCCGAAAAAGCTTGAAAGCTCAGACTTTACGGTTTTAAGTGTGGCAACGGCATTCATTACCGGAATTTGTCCGAACATCAAGGGCACAAGAACATTTGCGGTTTTTACCATCTCAGGTTTTTCATTATATGTGTCGTAGAAATATCTGTCTTTTTTGCTCCAGAAAAGCTTAAGCTTACTTTTAATTGCTTCCCCGGGTTTCTGGTTTTCAAGAGCTTTTGCCCACAAGGCCTGTATGTCTATTGCGGTTTTAGGCCTTTCAATTGAATCCATCCATGTGCCTTCGGGATTGTTTGAAACAAGACCGTTTTTCACAGTAAGACCTATAATTATTGCGTTTATTGTGTTTTTAAGCTCTTCTGCAAATTCGCGGTCTCCTGTTGTTTTTACATACCTATGAAGCACAACCAAAAACAATGGGTCTACATCTTTAGAATAATACTGTGCGGTTCCGTCAAGTATTATTTGTGTCGGAATTTGTTTTTGCTGAAACACAGCTATTGTCCTTAGAAGATTTTTCACTTCTTCAAATTCGCCGGCATCAAGAAGCCCAAACGCGCTCCAAAGAGTGTCTCTACTCCAAAATTCCAGAAACCATGGATATCCTGCAAACATGCCCTGCCCAAAAAACGCGTTGTTTACAAGACTGTTAAGCACATGGGTATTTGACACAAATGCACGGTCGAGGCCGGCAACGGGAGTGCTTATGTTTGCAGTGTGCTCCTTGTTGGCAAAAACCGTATCGGCTTTGTTAAGGTTAACAAGCCATGTTGTGTGCAATATATCAAAATCAGAAATATTTTTTGTAAAAATAAATGGAATGTCTGCTATTTCGTTTGCATCAAGGGTTATTTTTATGCTGTATGCTCCGGGAACAAAACATCTTTGCCTGCTTTGAGGGTGGTGGTCTTTGTATTCTTCACTATTGGTAAAATTAATGTCTGTGTTTTCAAGCCTTCCTGCGCCAAAAACCGCCTCTCCAATTGATGATTTTATGCGAACGCATTTTCGTATTTTGTTGAATTCTGTGTTGTATGTTCTCTCATGCCAGTCTTCTGCTTTTGTGCGTATGTTTGCCGCAGCCTCAAGCACAAGATTGAATTCTTTTTTTTCAGTGGATGTGTTCTTTAAAGAAAGTAGGCAAACAACACCGTTGTCTGCTGCGAAAATCATCTCTTTTGCTTCAAAATCACAATTTTTCGGTTCATGAGAATATGTGACTTTCCAAGGCCTTACAGTTGCTTTGCTTACATCTGCAGGCGAAAGCCAGGTATTGTTTATCTTAAATGCAAAATAATCAAAAAGCTTGTTTTGGGGTGCCCAAATTCCGGACCATTTGGATGAAAACCCTGTGTCAACATCCCTGTGGATGAAATACGCACCGGAAGACAGAGTATTTGTCTTTGAAGAAAAGCCGGTTGCTTTGTTTTTTTCAATTGTCCATTCAATCATAATAATCTATAAATTATTTAAACAAAGGACTATATATAATTAGTTAATTCTTGAAAAGAAGGATGAAAGGG
>JAGLIP010000159.1 GCA_023142905.1 Candidatus Aenigmatarchaeota archaeon
TAAAATATATCGGAATGTTTGGAACAGGTTACGGAAATATTGATGCAAAATATGCAAAAAGCAAAAAAATTGTAGTTTGCAATGTTCCAAACTACAGCACTGAATCTGTCGCAGAACTTGTTTTTGCAGTCATTTTAGAGCAATTAAGAGAGCTTGAGACCGCAAAAAAACAGGCAAGAAACAAAAATTATTCTGATGCCGGATTTTCACCCACAGAAATTAAAAACAAAAAATTTGGAATTTTAGGTCTTGGAAATATTGGTAAACGGGTCGCAGAACTTGCTCTGTGTTTTGGCGCAGATATTGGCTATTGGTCTAAAAACAGAAAAATTGACATAGAATCAAAAGGAATAACATACGAAAATGCAGATGATTTGATTTCTAAATCAGATTTTTTAACGCTTCATCTTTCACATACAAATGATACAGAAAATTTCCTAGATAAAAACCGGATTCAAAAAATAAAAAAAGGCGCCATCGTCATAAACACATCCCCAATGGAATTGGTGGATATCAATGCTTTAGAAATAAGATTAAAATCTAAAGACATCACATTCATTTTAGACCATTCAGATGAAATGACAAAAGAGAACTTAGAAATGCTTTCAAAATACCCCAACTGCATAATTTATCCCCCAATTGGCTGCATCACAAAAGAAGCAGAAATCAACAAACAGGAAATTTTTGTAAAAAATATAAAAAACTTTGTTCGCGACACCCCAACAAATAACGTTAATTAAACCCAATCAATTTTCAAACCATTACATTAAATTATTTTTAAACTTTTATTATCCTGTAAAATCACTTAGGGTCTAAATTTATGCGGTAATTTATGAAATTATAATTAAATGTTATAGCCCCTTTTGCTTTATCTTCACCCATTTGATCCACCAACCAAGACACATTTTTTGCATCTTTCGGAACATTAACACGAACAAAAGCATCTGGATTTATCGAAGATATACAAATAATTTCTTTTTTATTTTCTTCGCCTATTACATCTTCATACATCAATTCTGTAAGCATTGCATCACTTGAACTAGGTGGATAATTCAATATTTGTTTTTCCGACTCAGGGTCATCAATAACTTTGATTGCTTTCATCAAAGTCTGTATTTCAGAAGGTTCGGATAAATTTATAAGATACTTTTTTTCATTCGAACCACCATGCTTTTGGAACCTCATAATTCCTTCAGGCAACTTTTCCGCACTTTTGCGTATATCTTCTAATTCATACATATTTATCACCGTTTCAAATTTCTAACCACTATAAAAGTCCCAAAGCCTGATAAAATCGTTTATTTGTTTTAGCAAATGTGGTTAACACCCTCAACACCACCCCATACGCCATTTAACAAAGCTGGTGGGTGGTTCTTTGCCGTCTTTTTAAATTCCCAAAATGAAGAACCCACCCACAGCAAGCAACGGGGTACTAAACTCAGACGGGAATAAATGCGCTAAAAATAATCTCAATAACGCACTTTAAGGACTTTTAAAAGATACGGGGGTGTTATACCTATCGACAAACCATTCTTCATTCAAATCCACATCAGACCTCCGTAGTCTTATCAAAAATAACACCCCGGGTATCCATATGATATACCGGGACATTATCTTCGCCACCATAAGTACGCATATATATAGGTACTGAGTCTCCTATTACCTTTATTGCGCTTACAGCACCAACATCTAATTTGTAGCCCGTATCATCAAAAATAAAATATTTGTCGCGCTTAACTTTTTCAATACCTACTAACTTAGGTTTCTTTGGGAAAGAACCATAACACACATTATCCGGTAACATAACTTCAATATCTTCACCCATATGTGATCCCAAAATTACCCTCATGAGTCTGTCAATGTCGGAATCATCTTCCCTAATATGTTTTATGTCCGGATTATCGGAATACACTATTTGGTCGATATATTTATTCGCTTCAGAACTGCCGGTTTTAGAACTGCCTGTCAATGAAGTATATTTCACTTAAATCACCTTTTTTAACTTTTTAACTACTTTTTTGTAGTTATCATCCATAAGTAGTGTTTAATAGAATATATACTTTTGGTCACTATTTTTTATCAAACGGAAACATTTATATAGATTTACAACCATTTGTTAAATTATGGATAAAAATAATAAAAATTACGACATTCCGTTAACCGTCCTTACAATAAAAGACCGAAAAATACTAAAAGAGCTGTTTGATGATGGTCGGCGTCCATTCTCGACCGTCGCAAAAAAAGCAGGCGTAAGTAAGGAAGTCGTAAACTATCGTGTAAAAAGACTAATAGACCAGGAAATAATAATCGGTTTTAACACCGTAATTGATGTAAACAAATTAGGCTGGCAGAGTTAT
>JAGLIP010000016.1 GCA_023142905.1 Candidatus Aenigmatarchaeota archaeon
TGCAGGGGAAGGGATTTGAACCCTTGAACTCCTACGAGACCGGATCTTGAGTCCGGCGCCTTTGACCAGCTGGGCGACCCCTGCAAAACAAGCACTAACAACTTATACAATCATATTTAAATTGTTTATTAAGAACCAGTTTATTTCAATTTTGAAAGCTCGTCTTTAAGGCTGTCAAGTTCTGTATGCAAATCGAAAAGTTCCATTGAAGCCCCCATAGTTTCACCCATAGCCGCCATCTTAAGGCTTTCAGGAGCTGCAAGTTTTAACTCAACATCTTTTAATACTGTATCAAGCTTGTCAAGATGCTTCTCCGTACGCTCAATTGCTTCTGATTTAAGCTGTTCTGCCTTTGCCAAAAGAAGCACTGTATCGGAAAGTCCTTTTATTTCTAATTTTGAGCCCATAAGATCATTAGATATACCTACATGCTCATCAATTTTTACAAAAAGTTCAGTATCTGTTTCTTTCACATCAATATCATGAAGAGAAACAGCATTTTCTTTTTTTGGTGTTTCTGATATTTCGGTCTCTTCGGGAATTACATTATCCTGTGCCTTTACTTCTGGCTCTATTGGTGCTTCCGCAACTTCCTTATCTGCAAGACCAACAACTGCTTTCAGCTGGTTAATTTCGCTTTCTTTTAATTCAACCATAGGTAAACACCATAAAACAAATTACTATTAATTGATTTCAAGTATTTATATAATTGCCCCGTAAACTGCCTTGTTTTGGTTTATGGCGGGCCTGCCGGGAATTGAACCCGGGTCTGTGGCTCCGCAAGCCACTGTGCTATCCACTATACTACAGGCCCCTTTCTGCTACATTTATAAAATTGATATAGAATATGATATTATTGTTTTTTTAAATAAACAGGTGATGTTAATGAGTGTCGGAAATTGCACAAGCTGCGGTACAACAATTACTGCTGGCGAAAAATTCGCAAGATTCCCTTGTCCTTCGTGCGGGGAAGAAACAATGTTGCGGTGTGAAAGCTGCAAAAAAACAGCAAATAAATACAAATGCAAAAAATGTGGGTTTGAAGGGCCTTAAAAAAGGAGAGGTATTATTATGAGTCGTGGTGTTCTTGCAACATTTAAGATAATGCCCGAAAGTCTAGAAGTGGATCTTGAGGCGCTTAAAGAAAAAATAAAAATATTAGAAACTATTGGAAATATAAAGGATTTTAAAGAAGAGCCAATAGCTTTTGGATTAAAATCACTTTCTGTATTAACCCTTATAGCCGATGAAGGCGGACTTACAGAAAAAATAGAAAATAAATTGTCCGAACTTGAAGGCGTGCAATCAGTTGAAAATGTTGGTGTGACACTCATCTGATTGTTTTTTTTCTTTTTTAATTGTGTGTAACCAAACCACCAAGCAATTAAAAAGCTTGAAATGCTCCAAACGAACCCACATTTCATGATTTTTAATTGCGTATAACCCACATCATCAAAGCAATTAAAAAGCTTGAAATCCCTCAAACGAACCAATATTTTATGATTTTTTATTGTGAAGTTCATAATTTTCTTCACATATATATTTTTTGCCTATTAATTCTACCATTATGGGTATAAAGATAACACAAATTGTTCCGAAAGAAGATATAGATGTAACCAATCTTTCGGGAAAAACAATAGCAGTTGATGCATTAAATACAATTTATCAATTCTTGTCAATCATCCGCCAATATGATGGAAGTCCCCTTGCAGATAATCAGGGGCGCACAACATCACATCTTTCAGGAATTTTTTACCGTTCATTAAACCAGATGATTGCCGGTGTCCGCCTTGTTTATGTTTTTGACGGCAAGCCTCCGGAATTTAAAAGTATTGTCAATAACGAGCGAACTAAAAAAAGAACAGAAGCACATGAAAAATGGATGAGCGCAAAAGAGGACGGAAACTTTGAAGAAGCAAAAAAGCACGCACAGGCTTCAGTTAAAATAACCGATGAAATCATAAAGGAATCAAAAGAACTCCTTGGCGCAATGGGTATTCCTGTTGTCCAGGCCCCTTCAGAAGGCGAGGCGCAAGCTGCAGTAATGGCAAGAAAGGGTATTGTGTTTGCCGCAGCATCATCTGATTTTGACACGCTTCTTTTCGGCACACCTAGGCTTATAAGAAACTTAAACATTACCGGTAAAAGAAAAATTCCGGGAACATCAATTTATAGGTATGTAAAACCCGAAATAATACATCTTGAAAAAGCGCTTTCAACTCTTGGGCTTTCAAGAGAACAGTTGATATCTTTAGGTATTTTGGTGGGAACAGACTACAATCCGGGAGGAATTGCGGGCCTTGGCCCTAAAAAGGCACTCGCATTTGTGAAAAAACACAAAAACTTCGATAAAATCTTTGAGAATATTGGATGGAATTTCAAAATACAACCAAAAGAAATATGTGATTTTTTCATGAACCCCCCAACAGAAAATGACTTAGACATTACACAAAAAGAAGCAAACCCCGAAAAAATAAAAAAAATATTGTGTGATAAACATAATTTTTCAGATGAACGAGTTGCTTCCATGCTAAAAAAACTAGATATTCTAAAAGAACAAAAAAAACAGACAACACTATGCAAATGGGGTTAATCAGAAACCACTCATATCTCAGTTAAAAAATCATGCCAAAAAAGGGTCAATTCTTCAAAACATATATACACCCAACACACATAAAATATAATATGGAGTTAAATACTATTGAAAAGACGATAAAAGACATCAAAACTCTTAAAATACAGGGCGCCCGCGCTGTTGCTATTGCAGGTATTGGTATACTTCAAGAGATTCACGAAGTCTCCGGATTTGGTGATGATTTCGAGAAGATGTGTGCTAGGCTTGAAAAAACGCGGCCAACCGCAGTTCCCATGCACAACGCAATTGAGATGATAAAAACCAAAAGAAATGAATCTGTTTTTGAAGATCTTCTTTACTTTCTTGAGAACTCAAAAGAAAAAATAGCCGCCCACACACAAACAAGCATAAATGAAGGCGCAACATACATAACACACTGCCATTCAAGCGAAGTTATTGCAGCATTTAAGATGGCAAAAAGAGAAGGCAAAAATTTTCGGGTAATTGTAACAGAAACAAGGCCCATGCTTCAAGGGAAAATAACCGCAAAAGAGCTTATGGATGCAGGAATTCCTGTCACATATATTGTTGATTCTGCTGCATCAAGTTTTATGAGGCAGACAAATGCGGTAATAATGGGTATTGATTCAATAAGAGAAGAAGGCGTTTACAACAAAATAGGGTCTTATGCAATAGCACTTGCGGCAAAGAAAGCAGGAGCCCCGGTTTATTTTCTAGGAAATACCCTAAAAATTGATAAGCGAGAAACAATAATGATTGAAGAGCGCCCTTCAAAAGAAGTAATTGACTTAAGGACCTTAAAGGGTGCAGACATAAAAAACCCTGCATTTGACATGACGCCGTGGAGCCTAATTGAGGCCGTAATAACCGAGCGCGGCAAATACTAATAGTACAGACATAAGTGGCTTTTATGATTGAAACCGAAATAAAAATAAAAGTAGATGATTTCAAAAACATACAAAAAAAATTAAATTCCTTCGGTGCAAAAAAGATTTCTTCTGTTTTTGAGAAAAATATTGTTTTTGATACTGAAAAAAAAGAATTAAAGAAAAAAGACTGCTTTTTAAGGGTGCGGGAAGACAAAAAAGCAACACTGTGCTTTAAAGGCCCGCGGGAAAAAACAAACACAAAAAAGAGAGAAGAGATTGAGTTTGAAATACTGGATGCTAAAAAAGCAGAACAGTTCCTTATGCGATTGGGTTTTGATAAAAAATTGCGCTATGAGAAAAATCGGGAATCGTGGGATTTCAAAAAAACCGAGATTGTACTTGACGAGCTTCCATTTGGCAAGTTTATAGAAATCGAAGGAAACGAAAAAGATATCAACGCAGCAGCAAAAATATTAGGCTATAACAAAAAAGAATTTATTACAAAAACATATTTTGAGCTTGCAGAAGAAGCAGGAATAAAAAAAGACATAATTTTTGGAGATGATACAAATGGATAAGACATTGGACTATATTAACCTTAAATACACGCCGACAAAAAACGACCTTGTAGTGCTTTACCGTGTTGAGCCAAACAAGATATCTATTGAAACTGCTTGTGAACATCTGGCTGCGGAGTCGTCAATAGGCACATGGACCGAAATATCTACAATGAACCCGCGAGTTGCAAAAAAACTAAAACCGACTGTTTTTTCAATTGACAAAAAAACAAAAATGGTAAAAATTGCATACACAAAAGACCTTTTTGAAAACGCAAACATGCCGGAAATCCTCTCATCAATTGCAGGAAATATTTTCGGAATGTCTGTTGTTAAAAACTTGCGGCTTGTCGATATCTATTTTCCAAAATCAATTGTGGATAGTTTCAAAGGCCCTGCATTCGGCATTGAAGGCATTAGAAAACTCACCAGAATAAAAGAAAGGCCTCTTGTCGGAACCATAATAAAACCAAAAGTGGGCTTAAATGAAAAAGAGCATGCACAAGTTGCATACAACGCATGGGTTGGCGGCCTTGATGTTGTAAAAGATGATGAGAATCTCACATCCATGAGCTTTAATAATTTCGATTTAAGAGTAAAAGAAACACTCAATGCACGAGATATTGCAGAAAGAAAAACTGGCGAGAAAAAAATATACATGCCGAATGTAACCGCAGAAACAACAGAGATGCTTCGAAGGGCAAATCTTGTAAAAAAACAGGGCGGAGAATATATCATGGTAGATATACTGACTCTTGGTTGGTCCGCGCTTCAGACATTAAGGGACGCAAATTTAGGGCTCGTGATACATGCGCACAGGGCAATGCATGCAGCAATTACACGAAACCCGAAACACGGCATTTCCATGCTAGTGCTTGCAAAAGTTACAAGATTAATTGGTGCAGACCAGCTGCATATAGGAACAGCACAGGTAGGAAAAATGACTGGTGAAAAAGACGAAGTCATAGATATTGAAAACGCCATAGAATATTCAAAAACAAAATCCACAGAAAATACACTGGGCCAGAACTGGCAAAATATAAAGACAACTCTTGCAGTGGCTTCCGGCGGCCTTCATCCGGGACATATCCCTAAATTGCTATCAAAAATGGGAACAAACATTGTCGCACAATTCGGTGGCGGATGCCACGGCCACCCCCAGGGCACAATTGCAGGGGCTAAAGCAATAAGACAGGCAACAAACGCATATATGAAAAAAATACCGGCAAAAACATACGCCAAAACAGCACCAGAACTTAAATGTGCGCTAGAGCATTGGAAATAATGCAAACATTAAAATATATGATACTATAAAGGATTACTATGTGGGAACTATATTTCGGTCTTGCAATTGCATCTCTTGGAACAGCAGCATATATGCAAAAAAAAGGCTCGTGGAATACCAAAACAAAGAAAAAATATATGGAATTAAAAGACACAGACAATTTTAGTTATGCTTACACACCTAAAGAAAGAAGGCAGGAAAAACCAGAACCACTCACAGGACCTAAATCAAAATTCGATTCTCTTTTTGAATACGGGCGGCGGGACAACCCGGATATTGATCCCGAAAAACAAAAACAATTACAAGAAGAAATAGACAAAATAAAAGAAGAAGAACGGCAGGAAAAAATAAACCGCCCGGACAACAGGATTGGTGATTTTGGAACAGGATACCCGCGCCCGGAACCTCAACAAACGCGTATGCCGACAAGCCCTTTTAACTCATTTGAAAACAACAAAACACCGTCCTTTGCAACACCCGGAACACAGAACCGTTTTACATCTGAACGAACAACTACAACCAATTCAAGCCCTTTTGGCAGCCTGCAGGGAAACGCACAACAACAAAGCCAAAGCACATTCAATAATACGCAAAAACCGCAAGGGTCAAGTTTTCTTGGCTCAATCATGGATTCTGCAATGCAGTCAAAAGAAAGAGAACCACAAGCAACAGGATTCGGAGCAATCCCTGAACCAACAAAAACCGTATGGCCTGAACCCGCGACCGCACCGCAAAAAGAGTCTGAAAAAAAGAAAGAAGACAAAGACTGGGTTCCGATGGATTTCTTCTCAAACAAGTAACATCAAAATTATATACCCCACAATAGAAAACCTTATAAACCTAAAAACACATAAGTATAAAACAACAAAACTTCTTTTGAATTTTGTTTAATTTTGAATTTGCGTGCTACGGTTATTGGTCTTTTAGACATACCTTTGAAGGAAGACAAAGGAATAAAGCACAAATTCTTATGGGAGATAAAACAAACAATACAAACAATATCGGTGATCTATGTGAATTTAGAAAATTTAGTCGAAATGAAAAGCCAGATGGCTTTGCGGGGAAATTGGAAAGAAGTAACAAGAATAAACAAAATGATATCTATGAGGGCACAAAACTAATTTGTGTTCCATAGAACACCCCACTTTTTTCATTTCTTGCATAAAAAGACATAAAGAATATAAAGCATACTGCATAACTTGTTGACATGAATTTTGATATTTTTCTTGACAAATTATTGAAAAATTACAAAACAGGTCTTTTCGTATCTGTATTTGTTCTCTTATTCATTGTTCTATTTCTTGGAAACCAGCAGCTTCAAACAGGCTCTGTTGTTCCGTTAGGTATCGATTTTACCGGAGGCACACAGGCAATTGCAGAAGTTGATGGTGTAATAGATACCACATTAATCAAAAAAAATGCAGAAGAAATTCTTGGAGAAACCGTTATTGTAAAGAAACTTTCAGGATCAAACACAATAACAATTGAATCCAAAAAAGAAATAAAAAAAGACACACTGCGTGAAATAGCACAATTGTCAAACATTGAAATAACAACATCCACAACACATACAATCGGTGCATCTCTTGGGGCGGCATTCTTTTCACAGACAATAAAGGCTGTTCTTACAGCATATGTGCTTATGAGCATTATTGTTTTTCTATTATTTCGATCCTTTGTTCCTTCCATTGCAATCATTCTTGCAAGCTTCGCTGATGTCGCAACCGCTGTTTTTGGAATGAATCTTGTTGGAATAAATCTTTCAATGGCAACTGTTGCAGGGCTTCTCATACTTATTGGATATTCAATAGACACAGACATACTTCTTTCAACAAGGGTGTTAAAAAGGCGTGGCGAAGGAACCGTTGATGAGAGAATAAAATCCTCAATAAAAACAGGGATGACAATGTCGCTGACATCTATAATTGCAATGGTTGTGCTTTATCTTGTCTCAACATCTGTTGTGCTTGATGAAATAGCTCTTGTGATAATTATGGGCCTCACAGCCGATATATTCTACACATGGCTTCAAAATGTAGGGATATTAAAACTATACACTGCGAGGAAATTCAAATGAGCGCAGACAGCAAATGGATCAGGCTTTTAAAAGAGCCGCGAATAATCTTTACGCTTCTGATAATTTTAGGTGCTATTGCCGCTATTGGCCCTCGCGCATATCCCGGGGATTCCGGAACAATGGAGCTTGAAACAAGCATTGTGAAGGGTCTTGACCTTCAGGGCGGTGTAAGAGCGTTGGTACTTCCTGACGAACCGTCAAAAGCAATAGTAGATGAAGCAATAACAGTTCTAAACACTAGGCTTTCTGCATTCGGTCTGCAGGAAACAAAACTAAGACCCATAAATATTGAAGGTGACTGGTATATAGAAATTGAGCTTGCAGGCTCAACAGAAGAAGAACTGACCGGCCTTCTTGAAAAGCAGGGGAAATTCGAGGCATATATCCCAAGAACAACCACACTTGATGATGACAAAGGAACGCTTGTAATTGACGGCAAGACACACACAATAGAGCGCATAGATGAAAACACCATAAAAATAGAAAATAATGTTTTCTCACTAGACGAAATTACAGTTATTGAAGATATAAATTTCACCGTCTCAAACATAACAGAAGATGAAGTAGTTCTTTCAGGACTAATATATCAAGGAAAGGACATGCTTCAGGTATTCAAAGACGCACAGCATTCAAGCGTACAGCGGGTTGGTGCAGAAAACTATCGATTCGAGTTCGAAGTTCTTACAACAACAGAGTCTGCATCGCGGTTTGCAAAAATTACAAAAGATGCGAGAATAATAAGTGAAGGTATAGGAAATGCTTATCTCGATGCAGAAATTGAGCTATATCTTGACGACAACATGACAGACAGCCTAAAAATATCATCAGGCCTACGAGGTCAGCAGCTCACAACACCGCAAATAAGCGGCGGCGGAAACACCCAAAAAGATGCAGTAGACCAGATGAAAACACTTCAGTCAATTCTTGAATCAGGAGCACTTCCGTCAAAAATAACCGTTGTTCAGGTAAATGATATCTCTCCGACACTTGGAAAAGAATTTATGAATGCCTCATTCTTTGCTATTTTCCTTGCAATTATTGCCGTAGCTTTTGTAGTCTTTATAAGATATAGGGATCCAAAAATTGTATTGCCGATGATTCTAACATCAACAGGAGAAATACTTATTATTTTAGGTTTTGCAGCTCTTGTAAAATGGACTATAGACCTTCCGTCAATTGCGGGTATTGTGGCCGCTATCGGTTCCGGGATAGACCACCAAATTGTAATTACTGATGAATCCGGAAGAAAAAAAGAAGAATTAAGTCTTACAAAAAAACTTTCCCGTGCCTTTTTCATCATAATGGCATCCGCCGCCACAACAATCGCCGCAATGATTCCTTTAT
Source organism: Candidatus Aenigmatarchaeota archaeon (assembly GCA_023142905.1). Classification (GTDB taxonomy): domain Archaea; phylum EX4484-52; class EX4484-52; order EX4484-52; family B79-G9; genus GLR112. Next base: position 8,729 of record JAGLIP010000016.1, read on the forward strand.
TGTCTGTCGGTGCGGGCGGGGTTAAAGGTTTCGCATTCACAACAATCATCGGTGTTCTTGCAGGCGTTCTAATCACACGGCCGGCATTCGCAAAGGTTATTGAATATTTACGAAAGTGATTTATTACACATTCACACAAATATAAACCACAAAAACCTTAAAGTACACTATGATAGCCAAAGGCATAAAAGACATTCTTGAAGAAGAGACAAAAGCAGAAAAACTGATTGAAGAAAAAAAACGCACAACCGAAAAATTAGTATCGCAAAAGGAAAAATCAATTGATGATGATTTACTGGAATTCAAAAAAGAGCTTGAAAAAAACACAGAACAAAAACTAAAAGACATAAAAAAAAGCTACGAATTAAAGAAAGAAAAATTGATTGAAGAAAACAGAAAAGAAACCAGCATGCTAGACAAAAAAACAGAAAAAAAGATATCTTCTGCCGCCCAATTATTCGTTAAAACTTTTAAGTTCGAGTAATCCTATTGTGATTGTTATGTTCAGGCCAAAAACCATGTGTTCTGTAAAAATTGCAGGCCTTCTAAAAGACAAAGAAAAAATAATGCATCACTTGCAAAAAGAAAGCATAGCACAGCCAAAAGAAATCAGTATAAAATTATCTAAAAAAGAAAATATTAAAAAAATAAATTCTAAGCTTCTCTTATCAGTCACAAATAACTTGAAAAAAATAGATGCAATCACATCCGCCATTAAACCGCAAGGGCTTTTTGAAAAATACATGCAGGCGCCAAAAAAAGAAAATTTTTCAGGCCTCAATGACAGCTCATTTGATTTATGGGCCCAAATTCAAATAGATAAGCTACTAAAAAAAACCAACAGCGAAAAACAGGAAATAGAGTATCTTAAAAAAAGAATAAAAAACACAAAAAAAAAGCTTGCAATCCTAAATCTTTTGAAAAGCCAGGACATTCCGTTATGGGATTTAGGCAAACAGAAGCGTTTCTTAATAGGTACTGCAAAAACAGAAAACACCAATCTTCACTATTTAAGCTCACTAGGTTATGTTTGTAAAATAAGAGAACGAAAAAAAACAAAAACAACAAGCACGCACATTTTTTTCATAATAAAAAAAGAGCATCACAAAAACGCATTGGCGCGGTTGAGTGAAATTGATTTTTTTAAAGAAGCCGCATTCAACACAAAACCAAAGCAGGCAATAGCGCTTTTAAGCCACAAGCTAAAAGAAAATACAAAAACATTAGAACAAAGAAAAAAAGAGTTGAAAACACTTGAAAAAGAACGGGGATTTCTTCTCGCAGTTGAAGAAAAATACAAAAACATAAAGGAACGAATTTCCACAGAAGCGCTTATGTTTAAAACTCATGATGTATTTTTTCTTGAATTCTGGGTTGCAAAAGATGACATCCAAAAAATAGAGTCAATAAAAAATCTTTGTGTGTTGAAAAAAACCATTGCGAAAGACGCACCCACAAAACTTGAAAACCCCCCAATTGTACGCCCTTTTGAATCCTTAACGCGCATGTTTGCGCTTCCAAAATATACAGAATTTGACCCAACGCCGATTATTGCAATAACATTCCCGATATTTTTCGGTATAATGCTTACCGATATCGCATACGGCTTTCTTCTTTTTGCGATTTTTACATCAATCTGGATAAAAACACATGACAAGCCACTCAAGGATTTTGCAGAAATCATGGTGTTAAGCGCAATCTCAACAATATTTTTCGGTTTTGTTTTCGGAAGCTTTTTCGGAGATTTCATATCGTTCGGATCTCTTATGAACACATACACACAACCAATAAAGATAATGGCCTTCTCTCTTTTAATCGGATTTTTCCACATAAATTTAGGTCTGTTTTTGAACATAAAAGAGAAAAAAGCTATTGCAGACACATTTGCACTTGTAGGCATTGAAGTGGGTGTGTTTGGTTTCATAATAGCGTATCTTAATGTATTCACAGGTATTTTGGCTTATGCATCGCTCTTTGTATTTCTCGCATCCGTACTTTTCAAATTAAGAAAAGGCTATATCGGATTTATGGAAATGACTTCATTTTTTAGTTCGTGGGTTTCATATGTGCGCCTAATGGCTCTGGCTGTTGCAACCGGCTGGCTTGCGTTTGCAGTAAACTTGGGCGCATCTTTTGTTTCTACAGGTACTGGAATTCTTGCCGTTTTTATATTTTTGGTAGGTCATGCATTCTCTTTTGTGCTTAATTTCTTCGGCGCTTTTGTCCACGCATTGCGGCTGCATTATATTGAATTTTTCTCCCAGTTCTACGAAGGCGGTGGATACGAGTTCGAACCATTAAAAGAAGAAAAGAAATTTCATGTTTAATCAGTTTTCTTGTTTTCCAGTTTCTTCACTTTTTCAGGTGTAATTAAATAATTTTCATCACTCACAACGCATTTTCCGGTTTCTTGCTCTAAGTTTTCCCGCGCATCTCCAGCAATACTGCCGCCTTTTTTCGCTGCATCCTTGTTTTCTTTAAACCCCAAAACATCTTTGCTTCGTGCAATTTCTATTGTTGACGCCTCGCCAAGCATTGAAAAAATAATCTCCATATCATTCATGTGATCCCTCAAATTTTCGCGCTTTAATCCTTTAATCTGTTTGTATTCTGATGGAGTCATGTCGAATGTGGCTTTTGAAATTTCTGCGGTTAAAATAGCATATTCTCTTTGTTCTTTTACCCCTCTTTTTCCCCATTCATTGGTTAATTCATCACGAACCGAAATACTGCGCATTCGCTTTTCAATCCATGCATCAGAATATCCTTTTGCTTTGTAGATTGCTCTTGTCCTTTTTTGTGCTAATTCCGGGTTTTCTATCTCCTGCACGCGTTCATAACCAATCGCTGCAAGCCATCTCTTGAATGGCTCTGCTTTTTTTGATGGAATTGACT
>JAGLIP010000160.1 GCA_023142905.1 Candidatus Aenigmatarchaeota archaeon
AAGACATTTGCGCATTCATCGCAGAGCCAATAATATGCAATCTGGGTGTTATTGTCCCACCAAAATCTTTTTTTGAGCAGGTATGTAATGCCTGCAAAGAGACAGACACACTATTTATAGCAGACGAAGTTGCAACAGGCTTTGGAAGAACCGGAAAAATGTTCGCTTTTGAACATTTCGGTATTGAGCCAGATATTATTACAATCGCTAAGGGATTTAGCTCAGGATATACACCTATTGCCGCTACAATTGCAAAAAAAAATATTTCCGAATCAATGCGTTTTGACTTTAGCAACTATTCAACATATGGATGGCACCCGTTAAGTGTAGAATGCGCAATTTCAAATATCGAGTATCTGAAGAAAAACAACTTAGTTGAAAAATCAAAAAAAAGCGGTAATTATTTAATGCAAAGGCTTTCGGAATTTTGCGAACCTGAAGGCAAAGGCCTTTGTGTAGGTTTCGATATAAAAAATCAAAATATTGAACAAGACTGTCTTAACGATGGTTTAATAATCACAACATTGTATGACCGCGCATCTTTGTTCCCATCCCTTGACATAGGGGAAAAAGAAATTGACAAAGCAGTAGACATTATAAGAAATAATTTTTGAGTTTATCAAAGCCATTTCTTTCTTTTGAAAAAGAAAAGTGTCCATACTGCGATTACAATCATAACGACCCATACGGTAATAGCCCGAATGCCACTCAATATAGAGCATATTCTTGAAGTTCATGCAGTATATTTCAACACCCAACAACTCTTTATAAACCACTACATTCTTTAGTTTAGACTATGACAAAACCGGACATCATCAATGGGGATATCACAAAAACGCTTCTTAAGCTTTCATGGCCTATGACAATCGGCCTTTTAATGCAGACCAGTTTCAACATCATTGACACGATTTTTGTTGGCCGGATTGGACCCGACGCACTTGCTGCGGTGAGTATGACTTTTCCGATAATATTTTTATTTATTGCACTTGCAGGCGGAATAAGCATAGGCACGGTGGCATTAGTTTCTAAAAATATAGGTGCCAATAAAAAAGACGATGCAGGACATGCAGCAGAGCAGTCGCTTTTGCTTTCGTTTGTTATGGGTGTCTCTTTTGCGATTTTGGGTTTTATTTTTACAAAACCCCTTTTTTATGCAATTGGTGCCGGAGAAACACTTGTTCCGATTATACTATCTTATATGTACCCAATATATATCGGGATACTTTTCATGTTTTTGGCTTTTGCCTCAAACTCCATACTTAGGGGTTTGGGGGATATGAAAACACCCATGAAAACAATGATACTTGCAACAACGCTTAATATTGTTCTTGACTGGATTTTAATTTTCGGTTTCGGCCCCATACAGGCAATGGGTGTTCCGGGTGCTGCATGGGCAACGGTTATTGCCCGATTTGTGGCTTTTGCATATATCTTTTCCCATCTGCTTTTTAGGCAAAATTTGATTATTCTTAAACTAAAGCACCTAATGCCAAATGCGGCAGTAATCAAAAAAATATTCACTGTCGGAATACCTGCATCGCTTTCAAATATTGCTATGTCTATATCTATGCTTTTCATGCTTCGCATTGTTTCTGTTTTTGGACCTAATGCAATTGCCTCATACGGTCTTGCTTTTCGCATTGATTCTATTGCATTCATGATGGTTTTCGGAATAGCCTCTGCAGTGATAACTTTTGTTGGCCAGAATACCGGCGCAAAAAAGATGAGCCGGGCAATAAAAGCGACATGGTCTGCGGCAAAGATTACAGTACTTATAATGGGATTTTTGGGGATCTTATTTTTCGTTCTAAGGCAAAGAATAGCTGCCGTATTTACGGATGATGTGGAAATAATACGAATGACTGCACAATACCTGAAAATTGTATCCCCTACATTTGTATTTATGGCTATAGGCCTTATCACACTGTCCAGTTTTCAGGGAATGGGCAACGGCATGCCTCAGCTTGTGATGACGATAATGCGGCTTTTTGTTGTTATGGTTCCTCTTTCATATATTCTTTCAATCGTGCTTGGTATGGGGCTTACAGGCGTTTGGTATGCAGTTGCTATATCCAGCATCCTTACAGGCATTGTAAGTGGTATTTGGTTTAAAAAAGCGACCAAAACCGAACGATGCGCATAAATTGGTGTCTTGTGGTTGTTTCATTTATAAAAACCATCATTTTAAAGAAATCTTTAAATACTACTTCAAAACAAATACTACTCATGTAATTCTTCTTTAAAGGAGGGAGATAAAATGAATTTTAAAAGAAAAGGACAATCCGCAACAGAATATCTGATGACCTACGGATGGGCAATCCTTG
>JAGLIP010000161.1 GCA_023142905.1 Candidatus Aenigmatarchaeota archaeon
CGGAGCTTCAACAATTCAAAGTGACTTGTGATATTTACAACAGAACAGATATTTATTTTTAAGTCGAGAAGCGATATGTGGGCTATTGGTGGATTGCTTTATTTTAGAAATTATTGATATATATTCTCTAATATAGACATTAAAGCACAGCAATTTATATCTATCGATATGTTTATATTTCTAAATATTCATAAATAAATAAGTTCATTTATGTGTATGCATATACACATTATGTGGTGATTAAAATGGCATTAAAAAATATTGGAATTGCAATGGCTGAAGATTTAGAACCAGAATTAAGAGAAGAACATGGTTTACCTGATTCAGGAATGATTATAATAGAAACGATAAATCCAGACTTAAGAATAAATATGAAGCCAGCTACGGACGGTATACGCGGCTATTTACTATCTTTAGATCCATTTATTGATGCTGAAATCCCCAAGGATTAATTTGGTTTTTATATATGATTTCATTTATTCCAGAATTAGATATAATGAAGGCTGTAGTAGATTCTAACATCGATAGTCCGTCGGCGAAATGCAGAGAGGATGCTTTCGAAGAACTAAACATATTATTGGCAAAAACCCAATCAGTTGAGATAATTATGGAAGGTATTCTCTATGATAAACTCAAAGTAAGATTGACAAAAGCCCATCAGAATGTTTTTGAACACCTGTACATTATTGACAATAGTGCATTAGATGTTGAGAATTATAACATAACGAAAGCAATAAAATTTATAGCGATAAACAAAGCAAAACTTCCAAAGAGAAAAGTCGTGATAGTAACCGACAGCCTACATAAATATTCTGGATGGGGGTATAATTCGGATATCGTAATATATACGCCAGAACAAATTATCAAAAGGTCACATTTATTTCATAAGATTGTATCAAGTTACGATTCAAATTATGGCGCATTACTAACTGCTTTTTTTACAATGCCCGATGTATAAATTATGTTCTAATTTATCAATTATTCTTTGCATAATCTCTTATCAATACTGCTTATGCGTGTCATAGGGTTTTTCGTTTTTTTGGGCAATTATATAAACTTTCGAAAGCAATATAGTTTATTATTTTGTCATGTTTTCAAGAACAGGAGTCTTATTTAACCTTATATGTCTGCCCGCGGCGCTTTTTTTAAAACAAATTATGCATTGACTAAAAAAACCAGCGTATTGTCACAAGATGACAAAGCTTCTTTATAGGCCACATCACCAACAAAAGGAACTTCATTTTGTTTAGAATGTGTATCAATAAGACCGGCAATTTCTTTTGCTGTTTCTCCTTTTTCACGAAGACCATTATCTTTTGTTCGTCTTTTATCGCCATGGTATACTAATCTATCTAAATCAATTATTTTTGAACTACCAAACGGATTGGAACCAGTGTATTTAGTAATTAAAGCCACTTTAGAACCAAATGGATATACTTGCAATCCATCTATAGAAAAATCAATTCCTCTCCGCATTTCAGGTAACGCAGGAACAGCACTTACAGCATATCCAGTATTAGAAATATGCCCCCCATCCGGATATTTATTTATATCCGGTATCTCGAGTTCAGCAACAGTACTTTTCGCCCCATTGGTTTCATGTATTTTTTTCAATAACGCACCCAACCAAACTTTACTATTTCTTCCCGGCCCAACATAAACCATATTATTTCACCCATAATAATTATTGTTACTTTATAGTGGTAGTTAACATATATAAATGTTTCGATTGGTGGATTTTAAAGAAAAGATACATAAAAACCACTATTCCTTCTCCAAAATCTTCCCAATGCCCTTGACATGCCCCGCGCCCACAACTACCACAACATTATCGTATTTTTCCCCTAATTTCTTGATGTTTTTAGCCATGAACTTGTTCCTGTCAGCAACAAGAACCTTGTAAATTGCCGGAAATGCAGCTTTAAGCTCAACCATCGCCTCGTCAATAAAGTCTTTTTCAGGCACTTTATTCAAATCAAGTTCCTTTGAAGCCATTAACCAGGGAAAAGGGATACCAATAAAACCAATCAATAGATAAAACAAAAACTTGATTTTTGAGAAAAAGCCCATTTCAGACATAAGCCTGCTTATCGTAATATTAATGTTCTGATCAATAAAAACATAAGGAATATCCTGCTTTTCTGCTAAGCTTACGGCATCAAGCATCTCCTGACCCGGGAAAATGTTTGTCTCCTTGCTCAGTCTTTCCTGTATCTTTTGCATAAGAGCAAAAATAAGTTTCTGCAATAACGGGAGCTTAACTTTGGTTTTTCTTTTCCGCTTATTT
>JAGLIP010000162.1 GCA_023142905.1 Candidatus Aenigmatarchaeota archaeon
CTATGGAATCAAAAAACTATTGCGGACTAGAAAAAGAACGGGTGATGTCTAAGGAAGAATTAGCAGCCCATTCCCTTGAATATGGGGGGTTCGTTCTTTATCCAGAAGGTGTTGAATGGAATGACGGCGTGGTTAGGCACTTTCAGGTGGATTTTCGAAAACTATTTAACGCACCAATTGAGTTTCGCGACGGTCTTGCAGAAGCAGTATATGATGAATTGAAAAACCAGGAAATGCCTGACGATTATAGTTCTAAAATTGTAGGTATCCCTGCTGCAGGCACGACAATTGTTACAGATTTAAGCCGTAGGATGCCCGCCGCAAGACTTAGGAAAGAGCCGTTTGTTTACTTAGAAGATGCTGAAACATATCACATTAAAGCGGAAAAAGTAAGAACTCAAAAGGCACGAAATCCGATAAATTATGTTATAAACAAGCTAAAGATTAAAGGATACACCTTTGTATCCAATCACTACACGCATCGCGCATCTCCTGAAGGAAGAAACAACACCCGGGGTAAAAAAGACCTTTTTGAAGAAGGGTCTCTTGAAAAAGGAGATGCCTTGTGGCTTTTTGACAATGTTTCAAGCAAAAATGCTAAAAGCAAAATCCTATCATGTAACCTTATTGGTTGTGAAGCAGAATACAGGAATCTTGTAAAAGAAAAAGACTATCAAATTATGGGGTCTATTGTCCTTGTATCAAACAGCCCTTGTGCAGAAAAAGTCCACAACCAGTTAGGGATAAAATATGCATCTTTATGGACCACACCAGAACTTGTAAACGAAATTAAGAAAAGTGTGGATGCGGATGTGGTGAAAATAGATGAAAAAAAAAGAAAAGAATTTCTTGCATTGTATGCTGTATTGCTTGGCGAATTAAAAGATCTTGGTTGGAATATGGATGAAGAAGCTGAATGAATGTTGATTTAGTGCAAAAACCATAACTTTTAAAATATTACCATCTAACTATAATTCCCAAGTATTGTTAGTTTAAATTAATTTAAGTTAATTTGAGGTAGATTTTATGAACATATATGACATAATTTTGCAATCTGATGCTGTGAAACTCGGCGAATACGAGATATATACTGGAACAACAACACCCATTTATTTTGATATATCTGAGATAATTTCAAACCCCCGCCTTTTTGACATGATAACCGATATGCTTGCAGATAAGCTTCGGGAAATAAATCCCGACAAGATTGCGGGTGCATTCACATCAGGAATACCGCTTGCAACAGCTCTAAGCCTAAAGACAAACATCCCTATGGTTTTTATACGAAAAGAAACAAAAACACACGGTTTGAAGACCGCAGTTGAGGGTGTTTTAAAACCTGGAGAGAAAGTAGTTTTGATAGATGATATGATGACCGAAACAAAACATAACATCCCATTCATAAACACAATAAAGGCCACAGGAGCCAAAATAACAGACTTTCTTGTAGTTGTTGATTACGGGCTTGGCGCAAAAGAGGAGTTTGAAAAACAAGGCGTTTTTGTAGAATCGCTCACAAAAATTTCAGAAGTGGTCTCAAAACTTGCAGGTAGGGGCATAATCACAAAACAAAGAGCCAAAGAAATCAATTCTGAGATGCACAAGTAATTATTTGTGTCGGGTGACACATGTTTTGTTTTTCTTGAAGTAAAAAGATATTAAACTAAAATATTTATGCTCTTGGACGATACACAAGTTCTTCTCTAGCTGAATGGTATCCGTTAGAAACAATAGTGACTGTTGGTGTTTCTTCTTTAGTTATGGTTCCAACTCTTTGGGCAGTATATCCTAGCTTTTCTGCTATTTCGCTCACGGTTTTCATTTCTTCTTCTGTTTTGACTGTGCCTACAACACCAAAGCCCATATTCCAGGTTTTGTGTGCTTCATTATCGGATGTAGGACCCAATTCTTGTAATTTTATCATTTCTTCAGGTACTGGCGGCGCATTATCAATATAAACACTTAAACCCGTAACATCAACAAGTTCCCCCAACCTTTTCAGTGGCCCCCCACCAGTCACATTCGCCATTGCAGAAATATCAACTTTTCTTGGTTTGTCATAACCCCCGGTCATCTCAACAATCAGCGGGGAGAATATATCTGCTTCTTCTATGATTTTTTTACCCCAGGTTATTGATTCATTGTATGGTTGGTTGTACCAGCCAGTACCAAATTTATCTTCTAATATGTTAGTAACTAAAGTATACCCATTAGAACGCAAATTGTTTGAATTTAGTGAAAAAACAATGTC
>JAGLIP010000163.1 GCA_023142905.1 Candidatus Aenigmatarchaeota archaeon
AATCTTAACAGCACAAATAACGAAGAAATAAAAGAACTGGTTCCACAAAAAGGCTTTTTATCAAAAATAGCCGGCCTTTTGTTCAAAAAAGATACGGATTTAAAAAAAGACGACGAATATGATCCGGCATTAAAAAAACTGGACGAAATAGTTCGCAAAGAATTAAGCGCTTCAGCAATAGCAGACATGGCATTTATTGTAAAAGGAGTCATAGAAAAAAAGATAGGATTTAACGAAGAGTTCACAAACGAAGAGCTTATAAAAAATATTTCCCCCTTAAACATAAAATCATCACTAAAAGACCGCATAACCGCATTTTTCGCGCAAATAACAAATGAAGAATACACCGGAAACCTAAAAGAAAACAACATACCAAGAACCTATAAAGAGGCAAAAAGTATTATAATTGAAATAGAAAAGCTTGAATTCAACAGCAAAAAAACAGAAGAAACACTAAAAACAGAACCAAAACCTGAAGAAAAACAAAAAGAAGAAACAACAGATCCCAAAAAAGAAGAGCCAAACAATAAAACACCTAAAAAAGGTATCTTAGACAAAATAAACAACTTTTTCGGGGTATAGCCAATATGGCAAAGCGATACATTCACGAAAGGCACTATGACGAATACCTAATTGCCGGCATCATATCATTTAATATCATCGCAGCATTCATAGCTCCTTTTTTTCACGAATTATTTCATGCGCTGGTTCTTGAAATTTACAATTGCGGATATTGGACAGAATTTCATTTATCAATGTTTACAGGACTTTATGCAACGGTATTCAAAAGCTGTATTCTTACAAGAACTCAGGAAGCCATAGTATATCTTTCAGGTGTTTTAGGAACACTTTTTATTGGTTTTTCATTACTGTATCTTGATTGGAAACTCACAAAAAAAGGCCTTCTGGAATACTCTGTTTTCACAAGCTTTGCAGCACTCGGGTTCCTGTTCTCACCAACACTTTATTTTTTCGCGGGTGAAGGAGACCTAATAAACGCACTTGAAATGCTCAATCTTTCAGCATATTCGGGATTCCTGCCATTAATAGGACTCGCAATTGCTTTTTTTTCAATCGGCTATCTTATGTGGAACCTAAAGCATACAACAGAACTTGAAATATTAGAAGAGGAAATTGAGACCGCCAAAGACTCTAAAATAAGAAAATGGCTTAAAAAAAGAATGAAAAAAAAATACGACAAATTCGGCATAAAAAAAACAAAACTAAGGCACCACAAAAAGTATAACCCTAAACGCTGATGTTATCGGCATGCATAACCCCCTAGTTATATAAACCACACTAATCAAAATTCCTTAAATGAGCTGCTATCTTCAAAAACTGGAACTTGAGCTTAAATCAAGAGGATACTCAAAGAAAACTGTCAAGTCTTATTTGTTTCAGGTATCGTGTTTTCTTGAAAATTTAAGACCTAATCCAACACAAGAAGAAATCCAAAAGTATTTCGTGAATATGGCCGATAAAAAAGATCCAAGAACAGTAAATCTGCGCATTTCGGCAGTAAAGTTCTTCTTTAGAACTGTTCTTGACCGCGAATTGCAGCTAAATTTCATGAAACGACCCAAAAAGATTCCGGAAGTCTTGACAAAAGAAGAGACAATCGTGATTCTAAACCAAATAACTAACCCAAAACACCGGCTTTTGATTGAAACGATTTATGGCTGCGGCTTAAGGGTTTCTGAAGCAACTATGTTAAAAAAGCAAGACCTGCGTTTTGATGAAAACATTCTTATGATAAGGCAGTCAAAAGGGCGAAAAGACCGATTTGTCATGCTGCCGACATCAATCTCATCCCGCATGAAATCATATATATGCGCTCGTGCAGATAACAATCCTTATGTCTTTGATTCTTCTAGGGGCGGACATTTAACTGTAAAATCAGTACAAAAAATAGTAAAAAATGCAACCAAAAAAGCAGGTATAACAAAAAATGTGCATGTGCATACCCTAAGGCACAGTTATGCAACACATCTTTTGGAAAACGGCACAGACTTGCGCATAATTCAGCAACTTCTAGGTCATTCCAACATAAAAACTACAGAAATATACACACATATATCAACAGCATTGATAAAAAATGTTAAAAGCCCACTTGATAATTTAGCTATAGAACTAGCGCCAAAAGTAGACATAACATCCCAAATAACCCCAAAAAGCGAACAAAAGTAGACAAAACTCCTTGTTATGCGAAATTTCGGTCGCCT